>VAZR01000304.1 GCA_005888515.1 Alphaproteobacteria bacterium
AGCTGAAGCGCGACGGCTACAAGCAGGTCGTCCTCGCCGGCCAGTCCTTTGGCGCCTTTCTGTCGCTGATGGCGGCCGATTCGTCGAGCGATGTCGATGCGGTCGTCGCGACCGCGCCGGCGGCGTATGGCAGCTTCGATGATTTTTATGACAGCTGGCGCCTCAACGCGACGCGGCTCTACCCGCTCTTGGAGCAGGTCAAGCGCGCCCGCGTCATGGTGTTCTATTTCCACGGCGACGATTTCGATCCGGGCGGACGCGGCGAGCGGTCGCGCGCGATCCTCGCGCAGCGCGGCCTCGGCTACTCGATCGTCGACCAGCCCGCCTATATGTCGGGCCATTGGGCGTCCTCGACCGGCCTGTTTCTGCGCCGCTACGGCAACTGCATCCGCGACTTCGCGAACAACGATAAGCTGAAGGGCGAGCAAGCCTGCGAGCCGCTTTGGGGGACGACGCCGAGCGCCGAGCTGAAGCTGCCGCCTGAGCTCGCCGATCCGAAGCTGGCGCGCAGCACGGCGGCCGCATCGGCGCCGACCGGCTCAGCCAGCCCCGCCACCGCCGACGGCAAGGCGATGGGCGGCTTCCGCGATGTCTGGTACGGCTTTTACCCGAACGGCCGCGAGGTGCTGTTCGGCGTCGAAACCGTACGCGGCGACGATATGAGCGCCGTCTATGCGATCGGCCCGAGCGTCGACAACAAGCACCCCGCCGCCTGG
This sequence comes from Alphaproteobacteria bacterium, assembly GCA_005888515.1. Taxonomy (GTDB): domain Bacteria; phylum Pseudomonadota; class Alphaproteobacteria; order ATCC43930; family CGMCC-115725; genus DATARH01. Next base: position 717 of record VAZR01000304.1, read on the forward strand.
ACGCGGCGCAAGGGTCGGGTCGTCGAGGACAGCTTTGTCTTCGAGGAAAAGGGCAAGAGCACGCTGCGGCTGCACCCGCGCCAGGATGGCGGGTTGTCGGCGACCTGGATCGCGGCCGACGGCAAGACCTCGATGAGCGCGCATCTAAAGCCGATCGACCCGCAAAGCCTGACGCGGCGCGTCCAGAAGGCCTCAGCCCCAGTAGCGTCCACTGCTGCCCACGGCGACGGTCAGGAGGCCGAGGAGTAGGTTCACTATAACCATCGTCCGGATCTGGCCGAGCTGCGCCGCGGCCGCGGCCTGATCCTGGCGCGCCAATGCCGCGCGGAAGCGGCGCCACGGCGCGAAATAGAGGTGAAAAAATAACAGCATCATGATGATGCCGACGGCCTGCATGATGTGGACATGCAGGCCGATGCCGCGAAACCCGGAATAGACGCCGAACACCATCGCATAGCCGCTCGCCAGCAGCAGCACGATCGCGGCAAACACCCAGACAAAGAAGCGATCGAACACGCGCAGCCATAGACCGAGCCGCGCGCCCGCTTCCAGCGCCGCCGTCGCCGGCCGCAGCACGATCAGCGCGAAGAACATCCCGCCGACCCAGACGACTGCGCTGAGGATGTGCAGGATCAGCGCGACCGTCGCGATCGCGACCGTGTCCCCCACCGTTCAATCGCCATAGGCCGGCGCGCGCCGCGCGAGCCCGTCATAGAGGTCGGGCATACGGCCCCGCCACGCCCGCACCGGGTCATCCGCCGCCAGCACCTCGAATTCGCTGATCGCGCGGGCCCATTGGAAGGCGCCGAACACGACGTAATCCGCATAGGCCGGCGCCTTGCCGGAAACAAAAGGCTGGCGGTCTACGGTGCGGCGCAGCGGATCGAGGCTGGCGCGGAAGCCCGGCAGCCGCGCATTGCGATCGCCGACGAACTCTTCCAGCGTCGTGCCGAAGCGCTTCTCGCGATCCTGCCGGAAGTAGGCCTGATCCGCCGACCCGATATGCCGATAGATGTCGAGCAGGACTCACCGCCGAACAATGATGGCCGATCGGCGTAGCGGTCCTCGAGGTAATCGGCGATCGCCGACGAATCGTGGACGACGCGTCCGTCATCGACGATGACCGGCACCCGCCCGTCATTCGGCTTCGGCAGCTTGTCCTTCTCGGTAAACCGCCACGGCACCGTCTCGACGGCGAGGCGCTTATGCGCCAGCGCCATCTTGGCGCGCCAGCAGAACGGGCTGAAGCGGCGCTCCGCCTCGATACCGGCGAGATCGTACATCGTGATCGGCATGGCGGTTCCCCGACGAAAGAGACGCGCCACTATGGCGCGTCTCTGCCGCGGCCGACAACCGCCGACGAGTGATCAGGCGAGCACCGTCGCCCCGACCGGCGCGCCGCTCGCGCCGCCCCGGACGCGGCGGCGCAGCTGCCGCAGTGACAGCGCATGCAGCAGGATCGAGCTCGGCACTGCGAGAGCCGGGATCATGACGGTCGGATAGCTGCTCAGTAGGACATTCGGGAGGGCGGGCACGATCAGTTGCAGCGGGCCAGGCTGCGTCAATGTCCCCATCGTGACGGCGCTCGCGAGATCGACGATGCCGAGCACGTTCCACGCAACCGCCAGAGCGGTCGCGCCGCGCGCGCCCTTGTGGAGCAAGTAAGCCACCGGCACCGCTAGCAACCCGACCAGCACATCGCCGCTGCCGGCCGGTAACGCGAATTCGCCCGGGATGCGCCCGTGCAGCCATTCGACCAGGAAAATCCCGCCGAGCACACGATAGAGCTGCAGCCCGACCAGCCATGACGCCGGGATCGCATCGAGCAATGCTCCGATCCGCTTCGATGGCAGCAACAGCAGCAGCCCCACGATCAAAGGCAGGAAAATCGCCGGCGGGAGGGTCGGTACGCCGGGCCGCGCCCTGAACCCGCTGGCAAAGGCGACCCACCAAACCAGCACCAGCCAAACCGTGAAGGGCACCGCGATGACGAGCCAGATCCGCAGATGCTTGTTGCCGTTAAACCCGGCGCGCGCCAGCCCGACCCACAGCCCGGCCAGGATCGCGCCATGGATCATTAACCGGCTGACCGTCTGGGAAATCCCGGTCGGCTGGATCCCGGGAAATACCAGGTTGAGGCCGAGCCACGCGGCTGTCGCGGCCGCCATTGCGAGGAACAGCAGCAGGGCTTGGCGATAGGTGTTGGCGTCGGATGTGTTTTGGCTGGCGGCCATGGCCGTCCTCTAAGAAAATTACCGCATTGGTATAGTGACTACATTATTAGGAGTCAATGCAGGAACGATATTGACCTTGAGCGGCAAGCTGCCGTAATCCACCCGTGATGCCTGCCAATTACGACATGCACTGTCCGGTCGCCCGTACGATCGACATCATCGGCGAGCGCTGGACGATCCTGATCCTGCGCGACCTGCTGCTCGAAGGATCGCGGAAATTCCAGGATTTCGAGCGGTCGCTGGCCGGCATCAGCCCGAATACGCTGTCCGCGCGGCTGAAGCGGCTCGAGGAGGCCGGGATCGTCGAGCGCCATTTCTACGAGCAGCACCCGCCGCGCGCCGAATATGTCCTGACGCCGAAGGGACGGGCGCTCGGCCCGGTGTTGAAGGCGCTGCTCGACTGGGGACGCAGGCACACCCGCCGCCCCTCCTGACGGTTCCACGGCGTTTGGCACGGTGATTGCTGCAATGCAGCAAAGTAGTCATCACGCGTGTCGGGTTGGATGCCGGAAAACCCAAGCTTTACCGAGGACCAGAAACAGTACCTCGAAGGATTCATCGCCGCGATTGCCAAAAAGCGGGGCATCGCGCTGCCCAATGGCGCGGCAGCGCAACCCGCGGCCGTTCAAGTTGACGCTGAGCCGACAAACGACCCGACCGCGATCCACCGCATCGCGCAGGACCGCGCCGTTGCGGCCGGCGGCACGCTGGTGCCGGAGGAATTGGCCAAGCGCACGAAAAACCCGTTCGACATGTGGATTCCTTCATGCTGCGATTGCGCTTGCCGGGCGGGATCCTGTCGGCATATCAGGCGAAGGGCCTGGCCGATATCGCCGAGCGGTTCGGCGGCGGCAACGTCGACATCACGACCCGCGCCAATCTGCAGATCCGCGAGATCGGCGCCGCCCACCCGCTCGATGTCCTGACCGCGCTTGACGAGCTCGGGCTGACCTCGCGCGGCGCCGGCGCCGACAATATCCGCAACCTGACCGGCAGCCCGCTGGCGGGCATCGATCCGCAGGAGCTGATCGACACGAGGCCGCTGACCCGTGGCCTCTACCATTACATTCTGAACCACCGCGAGCTTTACGGCCTGCCGCGCAAATTCAACATCGCTTTCGATGGCGGCGGGCGGATCGGAGTCCTCGAAGACACCAACGATATCGGTTTCGCCGCGGTCAGGGTCGGGCCGAGCAAACCGGTGCCCGAGGGCATCTATTTCCGCATGCTGCTCGGCGGCGTCACCGGCCACGGCGATTTCGCGCGCGACAGCGGCGTGCTGCTCGAACCGGACGAGGTCATTGCCGCCGCCGCCGCGATCGTACGCGTCTTTATCGATCACGGCGATCGCACCGACCGCAAACGCGCGCGTCTCAAATACCTGCTCGAGCGCTGGGGCATCGAGAAGATCATGGCCGCGGCGGCGCACTATCTGCCGACACCGTGGCGCTTCGCGCCGGCCGAATGGGGCGAGCCTCGTGGTCCGATCGACAAGCACGGGCATGTCGGCGTGCACCAGCAGGCGCAGCCGGGTCTGTCTTACATCGGCATCATGGCGCGCGCCTCACGGCTCAGCGCGGCGCAATTGCATGGCATCGCCGGCATTGCCGAGCGGCATGGCTCCGGCACGCTGCGCCTGACGGTCTGGCAGAATCTGATCCTGTCCGATGTGCCGGATGCCGAGATCCCGGACACGGTCACCGAGATCGAGGCGCTCGGGCTCTCCGCGAAGGTCAGCAATGTTCGCGGCGGTCTCGTCGCCTGCACCGGCAATGCCGGCTGCAAATTCGCGCTCGCCGACACGAAGCGCCACGCGCTGGCCATCGGCGATCATCTGGATGAATGCATCGCCCTCGACCAGCCGATCAACATTCATTTGACCGGCTGCCCGAATTCCTGCGCCCAGCATTACATCGGCGATATCGGCCTGCTCGCGACCAAGGTCGATACCGGCGGCGACGAGGAGGTCGAGGGCTATCACCTGGTGGTCGGCGGCGGCAGCGGCCGCGAAGCGACGCTCGGGCGCGAGATCGCCCGCGACATCCCGGCCGACGAGCTGCCGCACCGTCTTGAAACACTGTTGCGCGGCTTTCTCGCGCGCCGGGACGCCGGCGAGACCTTCCACGCCTTCGCTAACCGCCACAGCGTCGAACAGCTCTCGGCGATGGCAAAGCAAGAGCCCTCTCCGCCCTTCAGGGCGGAGAGGGAGGGGCCCATCGCGTCAGCGATGGGAGGGTGAGGTGGGTACCAGCAACCGTTCCGAAATCCCCCACCTCACCCCGGCCCTCTCCGCCCCCGAGGGCGGAGAGGGAGTTAGCTCGGAGCGTCGAGCATGAGCTTCATCGCGCCGATCCTGCCGTCGAACGCGCCGTTCTCGCCATTGCAGCGCGCATGGCTCGACGGGTATCTCGCCGGGTTGTTTGGTGACGATCCGGCCGCGTCGCCGGGTCACCGCATCGCAGCGACGCAGCAGCCAAATTCGCCGGCGCGAGAAAACGAGGATTTTCCCTGGCACGACCCGACGCTGCCGCTCGACGAGCGGCTCGCGCTCGCCGACGCGCGGCCCCTTCAGCAGCAGCTGATGGCGGCGATGGGGCAGCTCGATTGCGGCCAATGCGGCTACTTGTGCCGGAGCTATGCCGAAGCGATCGCGCAGGGCGCCGAGACCCAGCTGACCCGCTGCGTGCCCGGCGGCAAGGCGACCTCGCGCGCACTGAAAGAGCTGCTCGCCGGGATCGGCAATCCCGCTCCCCGATCGCCACCCGCCTCCGCCGTCTCGCCCGGTGTCTCGTCCGCCGCCGCGCCGGCGCCGCGTCCCGGCGAGCCCCTCCCCGCTCGTCTCATGATCGCGCGCAACTGCCCCGAGCTGGTCGCCGCGATCATCGAGCGGCTCGGCGCGACGCCTGACACGCCGGTTTTATCGCCGGACGGCGTCGAGCGGCCGCTGCTCGATGCCCTGTCGCAATTTTGCGAGATCCGCCGCCCTTCGGATCAGGCGATCGAGGTGCTGTCGTCGCGCGCCCACGACCTCGACGAATCGCGGATCTTGCAGGCGATGGCCGAAGGCTATCCCGGCATCGGGCCGGACGACCCCGATCTGCTGGACCTGCTCGAAACCTTCCCATCGGCCCGGCCTCCCCTATCGGAGCTGGTCTCGGCGCTCGACCCATTGCAGCCGCGGCTTTATTCGATCGCCTCCTCGCCGAAAGCGGCATCGGGCGAAATTCATCTGACCGTCGCGGCGGTGCGCTACGACAAGCGCGCCCGGCGGCGCACCGGCGTCGCCTCGACCTTTCTGTGCGACCGCACGATACCCGGCGCGCCCGTCCCGGTGTTTGTTCATCCGAGCGAGAATTTCCGCCTGGCAGCCTCCGACCGGCCGGTCATCATGATCGGGCCGGGCACCGGCGTCGCGCCGTTCCGTGCCTTCCTGCAGGAGCGCCGCGCAACCGGCGCGCGCGGCCGCAACTGGCTGTTCTTCGGCAATCCGCGGCGCCAGACCGATTTCCGGCTGCTGGAACACGCCGCCGAGCTGTGGGCGTGGCTCGAAGACGGCGCGCATCTCTATGTCTGCGGCGACGCCGAGCGGATGGCGCGCGATGTCGATCGCGGCCTCGCCTACATCGTCGCCAAACAGGGCCGGATGGATTCCGCCGCTGCGAAATCCTACCTCGCCCGCCTCGCCGCCGAGGGCCGCTACCAGAAGGACGTTTATTGAACCCGAGCACCGCGATCGCGGCGCCGAAATCATAACTCGCAACGGAGAGCGCTGATGTTCATCGAGACCGTCGATCAGTTCGCCAAGACAGCCGTCGCCAAGGCCGAATTTCTGCGGCGCTCGCCGCTCGGCTTCACGATCAGCTCGATGATGGCCGGGGCCTATGTCGGGCTCGGCATCATCCTGATTTTTTGCGTCGGCAATGCGGTCGACCCGAGCATCCGCCCGATCGTGATGGGCGCCTCGTTCGGCATCGCGCTGACCCTGGTGATCTTCGCCGGATCGGACCTGTTCACCGGCCACACGATGTTCATGACGCATGGCTGGCTGCAGGGCCGCACCAGCCTGCGCGAGCTGGCCGCCTGCTGGGGCTTCTCATGGGCCGGCAATCTGCTCGGCTGCACGATACTCGCGGCATTGTTTGTCGCGGGCGGCGGCGGACCCGCCCTCTTGGGACTCGCCGGCAAAAGCCCGCTGATCGTCAATGTCGCGGCCGCCAAGATGAACGCCCCGGCGCTCGAGCTGGTCGCTCGCGCGATCCTGTGCAACTGGCTCGTTTGCCTCGCGATCTGGACCTCGGCGCGGATGACCAACGACACCGCAAAGTGCATCGCTATCTTCTGGTGCCTATACGCCTTCATCGCGAGCGGTTTCGAGCACTCGGTCGCCAACATGACATTGCGGTCGATCGCGCTGATGACCGAGCATCCGGCGACCGTCAGCATCGCCGGGCTGGGCTGGAACCTCTTCTGGGTGACGATCGGCAATGCGGTCGCCGGGGCCGGCATCATGGGGCTCGGCGCCGCGGCAGCGGAATCAACCGACAGGCGCGGCGAGCGTCATTACCTCAGTGCGCTACGTTCGCCGTTGCAGTGGAGGACGGCGACGGGTGCGCGCAATCAGCGCCGCTTTGCCTTGTCGAACGCTTTGCGGAGCCGGTTGGTGAGACTCGGCCCGTATGTGAAGGCGGCGACGAAGGCGGCGGCGAAGAGGCACAGTTCCGTGACGTGAGGCACCGGTCGGCTGCTCCCCCAAAGTTCGAACGTCGGAAACTAACGAGTTTGGAGGAAAATCTCATGTCGATTTTGGCTTGGATCGTGCTTGGGCTGATCGCCGGCTTTATTTCCAGTCTGATCGTCAACCGCAGCGGCGAAGGCTTCCTGCTCGACATCGTGCTCGGCATCGTCGGCGCGGTGGTCGGCGGCCTGATCATGACCGCGCTCGGCGGCGAGGGGGTCAGCGGCTTCAATCTGTACAGCATTCTCGTCGCGATCGGCGGCGCGATTGTGGTGCTAGTGATCCTGCATGCGATTCGCGGGACGCCGCGAACCGGAGCCTATTGATTCCGACTGACGGCGGATTGGAGCGGAGGCATCGGCGAGCCGCGCAAGCGCGTATCAGATAGTGCGTCGGTTTTGAGGCAATACCCGACGGCTCGCCTCCTTGCTCCGCCCGCCTCGCATGCTATAAGGCGCGCGGCCGCCGCGGAGTCCGGACTTGCCGACCATCTTTATTTTGAATGGCCCGAATTTGAATCTGCTCGGGGTGCGCGAGCCGGCGACCTATGGCTACGACACCTTGGCCGATGTCGAGCAGCGTTGCTTGGCGCGCGCCGCGGCGCTCGATCTGACGATCGATTTCCGCCAGACCAATCATGAAGGCCAGCTCGTCGATTGGATCCACGAGGCGCGCGAGGCGGCCGACGGCATCATTCTGAATGCCGGTGCGCTGACCCATACATCGGTGGCAATCCTCGACGCGCTGAATGCCGCCGACCTGCCGGTCATCGAGGTGCATTTGTCGAATATTTTCCGGCGCGAATCCTTCCGCCATGTTTCGTATGTCAGCCTCGCCGCGCGCGGCGTGATTTGCGGGCTCGGACCGCAGGGCTACGAGCTGGCGCTCGAAGCGCTCGCCAGCGTCATCGAAGCCGAACCGGGCGAGGCCGCGCGGTGAAACTCGTGGGCCGCCGTCCGCCGCCCGCGCCGGACGCGGCGATGATCCGCACGCTGGCCGGCCTCCTGGCCGAGACCGGTCTGACCGAGATCGAATACGCGGTCGGTGACACCAGGATCCGCGTCGCACGCGAACCCGCCGGCACTGTGGCGCCTGCCCATGCGCCGACCGCAACCAATGGGGCCGCGCCACCGCACCAGGAACCGCAACCGCATGCTCCCGAGAAGCCGGCGACCAACGGCGCCAGCCATCCCGGTACGGTTACTTCGCCGATCGTCGGCATCGCCTATCTCGCGGCCGAGCCGGGGGCGCCGCCCTTTGTCCGCCTCGGCGATACGGTCAGCGAGGGCCAGACTTTGCTGATCATCGAGGCGATGAAGGTGATGAACCAGATCCGCGCGCCGCGCGCCGGCCGGATCTCCCGGATATTCGTCGAGGATGCCGCGCCGGTCGAATATGGCGCCGCGCTGATGCTGATCGAGTGATCTGTTTCTCCGCCGCACGATCGTGAACGAACGGGAATGAGATTGCTTCGCTTCGCTCGCAATGACAGCCAAAAAGGATTGTCATTGCGAGGAGCGCAGCGACGAAGCAATCCCCCTCAGGCATTCCGCTGATGTTCGAGAAGGTGCTGATCGCCAATCGCGGCGAGATCGCGTTGCGCATCCATCGCGCCTGCCACGAGCTCGGAATCAAAACCGTCGCGGTGCATTCGACCGCCGACGCGCATGCGATGAATGTGCGGCTCGCCGATGAGACTGTCTGTATCGGCCCGCCCCCGGCGCGGGCCAGTTATCTCAATGTTTCGGCGATCCTGTCCGCCGCCGCGATCACCGGCGCCGATGCGATCCATCCCGGCGTCGGTTTTCTGTCCGAGAATGCCGATTTCGCCGCCGCCGTCGAGGAGCACGGCTTCACCTTTATCGGTCCCTCGCCCGAACACATCCGGCTGATGGGCGACAAGGTTCGCGCGAAAGCGGAAGTGCAGCGGCTCGGCCTCCCAACCGTGCCGGGCTCGCCCGAGGCGGTGCGCGACATCGCCGCCGCTGACGAGGCAGCCCGCGCGATCGGCTACCCGGTCTTGCTGAAGGCCTCGGCCGGCGGCGGCGGGCGCGGCATGAAGCTCGCCCATGACTCCGTCGAGCTGCGCCATATGCTGCCGCTTGCCCAAGGCGAGGCGAAGGCGGCGTTCGGCGACGACGCGGTCTATCTTGAACGCTTTCTCGACCGCCCGCGGCATATCGAGGTGCAATTGCTCGGTGATGGGCGGGGCAATGTCATCCATCTCGGCGAGCGCGACTGCTCGTTGCAGCGCTCGCACCAGAAGCTGCTCGAGGAGAGCCCCTCGCCGGCGCTGGATCGGGTAGCCCGCGACCGGCTGACCGGGCTGGCCTGCGCCGCGTTACAGGAGCTCGGGTACAGAAGCGCCGGGACGATGGAGTTTCTGTACCAGGACGCGACGTTCTACT
>VAZR01000076.1 GCA_005888515.1 Alphaproteobacteria bacterium
CCCTGCCCGGCCTGGCCGCCGGCCCCGATCATCGTATGCGCCTCGTCGATGAACAGGATGATCGGGCGCGGGCTCGCCTTGACCTCCTCGATCACCGATTTGAGCCGGTTTTCGAATTCGCCGCGCACCCCGGCCCCGGCCTGCAGCAGTCCGAGATCCAGGGTACGTACGGTGACCTCGCGCAATGCCGGCGGCACATCACCCTCGGTGATGCGCATCGCAAAACCCTCGACGACGGCGGTCTTCCCGACCCCGGCCTCGCCGGTCAGGATCGGATTGTTCTGCCGCCGCCGGGTCAGAATATCGATGACCTGCCGGATCTCGCTGTCGCGGCCGAGGATCGGATCGATCTTGCCGGCCCGCGCCGTCGCGGTCAGATCGATCGTGAATTGGGCCAGCGCGCTGGATCCGGAGGGCCCAGCACCCCCTGTCTCTACCGCGTCCCCGGGGACGCCCTCGGTCGCCACGATCGCGCTCGCCGCCTCGCTGCTGTTCGCGGTGATTGCGGCAAAATCGCGCTTCAGGGCGTCGGCCGGTATGCGCAGCAATTGACCCGAGGCATCGCGGGCCCGCAGCGCCAGGGTCTCGTCCGCGACGAGCGCCCACAGCAGGTGCCCCGACCGCAGCCGCGAGAGACCCTGCTCGACCGAGGCGAAGAGCCATGCCTGCTTCGCCAACTCAACGATTTCAGGCGACAGCGAGGGCGGGCGGGCATTGCCGGTCTTCATCTTGTCGAGCGCGCGGTTCAGATCAATGACCAGCCGGGATTGGTGAGCGCCCGCCGGCACGGCTCGTTGAGACGGCCCACCAGCGATTTCAAATCGATCGCCGCCATCCCTTGCTCCTCATTGTCAGTTGACCGGATCGTCGCGCCGGCCCGTTTTTAACTGCTCGCGCAAGCGTATGTGTTGCGCGAATGCTCTGTCCAGTATGATGGTCGCCAGCCCGGGGCCAATCCCCGGATGGACAAGTGTCGGCAAGACGCGACGGGGAGATGGGATGGACAACATTCCGGAAGGTTTCGACCTCGCGGCATTGCTTGCGCCGATCTCGGAGGAGGCGCCGGCCGGAACCGATTTGCGCACGGATTACTCGCCGGACTCGCTCTACTACCGGCTGCGCGACGCGCGCGCCGAGGCGCGCGCCGCCGAGCGGGCCGTCGAGGGTGGCGAAACCCCCGACACCGGGCCGCCGCCGCAATGGCGCACGATCAGCGAGCTGGCCTATGAAGCAACGGCAACCCGCAGCAAGGACCTCGAAGTCGCCGCCTGGCTTACCGAAGCATTGCTGCGCACTAATGGGCTCGCAGGCTTCACCGCCGGCGTGCGGCTGATTACCGGGCTTATCGAAAACTTCTGGGACGATGTTTTTCCGCTGCCGGACGAGGACGGGGCCGCAACGCGCGTTGCCCCGCTGGCGGGGCTGAACGGCGTGTCGGGGATGGGCAGCCTGATCCAGCCCCTCGCCAGGGTGACCTTGTTCCAGCGCCAGGACGGCGCGCCGGTGCAATTATGGCAGTACCAGCAATCCTTCGAGCTGGCCGGGATCGACGATGAGGCCCGGCGTCAGCAGCGCATCGAGGCCGGAGCGCTACCGTTCGAGACCGTCGAAAACGAGGCGCGCGCCGCCGGCGGCGCCGGTTTCGTCGCTTTGCAGGCGGAGGCGGCCGAGGCCGTTGCGGCTTGGCAGGCCCTCGGCGAGACGCTCGACAAACGGGTCGGCGCCGACGCGCCGCCGACCAGTCATGTCCGCGATCTCCTCGAGCAGATCCGAGGCGTCGCCGCGCGGTTCGGCGGGTCTGAGGCGGCATCGGCTTCCGAGCCCGGTGCGCAGCCGGGCGAGGCCCCCGGGGACGGGGCCGCCGCTGAATCCGCTAGCCCCCCGGCTCCGGCAGCGCGGTCCCAAGGAATTAACTCTCGCGAGGAGGCGCTGCGCGCGCTGGCGCAGATCGCCGATTTCTTTCGCCGCACCGAGCCGCACTCGCCGCTGGCCTACACGCTGCAGGAGGCGGTGCGGCGCGGCCGGATGACCTGGCCGGAGCTGATCGCCGAGATCGTGCCCGATATCACCTACCGCTCGGCGATCCTGTCCAGCCTGGGAATTCGCCCGCCTCCGACCGAATAAGAGGCCAGCGGGGTCCGAATCAGATTTTCTTCGGTTTTCTAAAGCCGAAGTGTAGAATGACGCAAAAGGGGACAGCACAGCCGCAGCGCACCAAGCGGGTCCGAGCAGAGTTCGGAGTGGAGATAATGGCCGAAAGCATTCATCAGAAGTTGAAACGAGTACGGAAACCTCGCGTCCACATTACTTACGATGTGGAGACCGAGGGCGCCGAGGTATTGCGCGAATTGCCGTTTGTTGTTGGCATCATGGGCGATTTCTCCGGAGATCCGACCCAGCCACTGCGTCCCCTCGCCGAACGCAAATTTATTCAGATCGACCGCGACAACTTTAACGAAGTCATGGCGCGGATGACCCCTGGTCTGAACATCAGAGTTGATAACAAACTTGCCGATGACGGCACCCAGATGGCCGTCTCGCTGAAATTCAACTCGATCGAGGATTTCGAGCCGGCCCGGGTCGCCGAACAGGTTCCGGCGCTCAAGGCGCTGCTGGAAACCCGCAACAAGCTGCGCGATCTGATGAGCAAGGTCGACCGCTCGGAAGAGCTGGAGAACCTGCTCGAGCAGATTTTGAAAAACGAGAACGAGCTCAAGTCACTCTCGGGTGAGCTGGGGCTCGGCAAGCAGGAGGGCTGAGCCATTTCTGATCTCAACGTAGCTCGCCAACCCGGCGGCGCCGGAGAAGCGGCACCCGTCGGCTTGCTGGAGCAGGTGGTTGCGGCCACCAAACAAACCGAACCCGACCGCGCCCAGGAACTCGTCAAGACCTTGGTCGAGCAGGCGCTCTCCGGCACGGTCACCTTCGATCGCAATCTGACCCGCACGTTCGAGCGCGCGATCGCGACCTGCGACCATATGCTGTCCGCTCAACTCAACGAGATCATGCATCATGAGCGGTTTGCGCAGCTCGAAGGCAGCTGGCGCGGCTTGCACTACCTCGTCATGAATAGCGAGACGAGCACGAACCTCAAGCTGCGGGTCATCAACCTGCCGAAGCGCGAACTGTTCCGCGATTTGACGCGGGCGGTGGAGTTCGACCAGAGCCAGCTGTTCAAGCAGATCTACGAGAACGAGTTCGGCACGCCTGGCGGCGAGCCCTACGCCTCGCTGATCGGCGATTACGAGTGGACCAACCACCCCGACGATGTCGAGACGCTGCGGCTGATGTCGAATGTGGCCGCCGCCGCGTTCGCGCCGTTCATCTCCGGAACCAGCTCGCAGATGTTCGGGTTCAAGAGCTGGACCGAGCTGACCCGGCCGCGCGACCTCGCCAAGATCTTCGATACGATCGAATACACGAAGTGGCGCAGCTTCCGTGAGAGCGAGGATGCGCGGTTCGTCAGCCTCGTCATGCCGCGGTCTCTCGCCCGTCTGCCTTATGGCGCGGCGACCAAGCCGATCGACGAGTTCGGGTACGAAGAAGCGCCGTTCGACGAGTCCGGCGCGGCACGTCCGATGCAGCATGAGCACTATTGCTGGATGAACGCCGCTTATGTGATGGGCACGCGGCTCACCGACGCGTTTGCCCAAACCGGGTTTTGCACCGCAATTCGCGGCGCCGAGGGCGGTGGCAAGGTGGAGAACCTGCCGTACCATGTCTTCACCTCGGACGATGGCGATCTGGACGCCAAATGCCCGACCGAGATCGCAATCACCGACCGGCGCGAAAAAGAACTGTCGGATGTCGGCTTCCTGCCGCTCTGTCACTACAAGAATACGGATTACGCCGTGTTCTTCGGTGCGCAGAGCACGCAAAAGCCCAAGAAATACGACCGGCCGGAAGCGACCTCGAATGCCGCGATTTCCGCCCGTCTGCCGTATCTGATGGCGACCAGCCGTTTCGCCCATTACCTCAAGGTCATGGCGCGCGACTGGGTTGGCAGCTTCATGGAGTCCGGCGATGTCGAGCAGCGCCTCAACCGCTGGATCCAGAATTATGTCAACGCCAACGAAAACGCCGGCCAGGAAATGAAAGCCCGGTTCCCGTTGCGTGAGGCGCGGATCGAGGTCAAGGACATTCCCGGACGACCCGGCTCCTACAACGCGATCGCCTATCTCCGGCCGTGGCTGCAGATGGAAGAGCTGACGACCAGCATGCGTCTGGTCGCGCGCATTCCACAGCGGACCTAAGGCGGGGGCCGGCGCTGCCGCGCCAACGGGTAGGGGGTGAGCGAAGCCGCCGACATCCTGCGGCAGGAAGCGGTTGACGATGCCGCGTCCGCGCCATTGCGCGATCGGGTTCTGACCGGACGCTTTTTCGGGACGCGGCACGCCGCGGCCGCCGAACCGGTCGCCGGTTTTCCATTTCTGGATGCGCCGCAGGCGCTCGCCGCCTGGTTTGGCCCGGCCGCGGCGCAGCGGCTGCTGGCGCGGGCTCGCCTGGCTCACCGCCGGGCTCGACCCCGCCGCTCGAGCCAAGGTCAAGGTGCTCAACATCCCGTGGGCCGAACTCTGCCGCGATCTGGAACGGGCCGTCGAATTCGATCAGAGCCAATTGTTCCGTAAGGTTTACGAAGAGGAATTCGGCACCCCCGGCGGCGAGCCGTACGGCTTGCTGATCGTCGATCACGAGGTGCGGCACCGTCCGGTTCCGGGCGCCCCGACCGATGACGTCACCGCACTGATGCAGCTCGCCGGGGTTGCCGCCGCGGCATTCGCGCCGACGGTGCTCGCCGCCTCGCCTGCCTTGCTGCAGGTCGAAGAATTCGCCGATCTGGCGATGAGCACCGATGTGTCCGATCCGTTCCGCGGACCTGAATTCGCGCGCTGGCGCAGCCTGTCGGCGCGCGAGGACATGCGATTTGTCGGCATCACGCTGCCGCGCGTACTCGCGCGGCCGCCATGGGAGGATGACCCGGCGCGGCCCGACGGCTTTCGTTATGCCGAATATGCGCCAGGATCCGACTGCCGCGTGTGGATGAACGCCGGCTACCCGTTTGCCGCCGTGGTCGCGCGCGCCTTCCTGAACCACGCCTGGCCGGCCGATGTCCGGGGCAGCGCGGAGGATTACGTCGGCGGCGGTCTGGTTACAGACCTGCCGATCGAGCCGTTCCGCACCGATCCCGACCACACCTGGGTGCGGCCGCCGCTCGATCTCGTGCTATCCGACCGCATGGAAGCATCGCTGGTCGAAGCCGGGCTGATGCCGGTCTCGGCGCTGCCCTACGGCGAAGAGGCGGTGTTCTCGGCCGTGCGCAGCCTGCAAGCGCCGGCCAGCTTCATGGGGCCGACGGCCGCCGCCGCAAACGCCAATGCGCGGCTCTCGGCGCAACTCAACTCGATTCTCTGCGCCTCGCGCTTTGCGCATTTCGTCAAGATTATCGGCCGCAACATGGTCGGAGCCTTCAAGACCGCCGGAGAGATCGAGCGCGAGCTGCGGGATTGGCTCTCCGGCTATGTCAACACCAACTTGGCCGGCGGCCCGGAAACCCGAGCGCGCTACCCTCTCGTCGCGGCGAATGTCAGTGTGCGGGAGCGGCCGGGCCGTCCCGGAGTTTTTGGCTGCACGGTGCTGCTGCAGCCGCATTTTCAGCTGGACGATGTATCGGCGACTTTCCGGCTGGTCACCGATCTCAGCGCACCCGGCATGCGGACATAAAGGAACCCTGCTGATGGCGGAAAACCCGGAGGCGGTCGGCGCGCTGTTTCGCGAAGGCAAGCTGATGCCAGCGATCGAGGCGGCCAACGCCGCGGTCCGCAAAAACCCGACGGATCTTGGGAGCCGCATCCTGTTGGCCGAGCTGCTGCTGTTCACCGGCAATGTCGAACGCGCCGATGTCATTCTCGATGCCGCCGCGCAAGCCGATCCGGGTTCGCTGATCGCGGTCGCCGAATTTCGCCAATTGCTGCGCGCCGAAATCGCCCGCCGCCAGTACAGCCGCGAGGGACGGGTACCCGAGTTCCTCGGCGATCCGACAGAGGCTTTGCGCGCCACGCTCGCCGCCGGGGTCGCATTGCGGGCCGGCGATATCGAGGAGGCGGCGCGCCGCGCGGCCGAAGCCGAGGAAGCGCGGCCGCGTGTCTCGGGAGCGGCGACGCAGCAGGATTCGACGATGAGCTTCGATGATTTTCGTGACGTCGACGATCTCCAGGCCGGATTTTTCGAGGTGCTGACAACCACCGGAAAATATTTCTGGATTCCAACCGAGCGGGTCGCCTCGGTCGAGTTCGAGGCGCCGCGACGCCCGCGCGACCTGGTGTGGCGCCGTGCCACGATGGTGGTGACCGACGGGCCCGACGGCGTCGTCTACATCCCGGCGCTCTACGACAGCGGCAACAAGGATCTCGGCGACGAATTGCGGCTCGGCCGCGCCACCGAGTGGGTCGACGAGGAAACCGGACCGGTGCGGGGCATCGGCCGGCGGGTGTTCCTGATCGGCGATGAGGACCGGTCGATCATGGAGCTCGCAGCGCTGCGCTTCGGGTCATGAACAGCCGCTCGTTGCGCCGCGGCGCCGCCGAACGGGAGCCGCGCGCCCAACTCCCGCTCCTCGACCGGCTGATCGATGATGCCCCTGAAGTAACGCGCGATCCGCCGCTGTCAGCCGCTGAAACCGCGGAGATGCTGCGCCGCAGCGTGCGCCGCGATCTTGAAGCTTTGTTGAACGCGCGGCGGCGCTGGCGTTCCTGGCCGGCCGGCTATCGCGAGCTGGAGGTGTCGCCGGTCGGCTACGGCATTTCGGATTTCGCCGCCGGCGCGTTCAACAACGCGGAGCAACGCGAGCAGCTGCGCGCCGGCATCGAACAGACGATCCGGCGCTTCGAGCCCCGATTGTCACGCATCCGCGTCTCACTGGCCGACGGGCAGAACACGCTGGAGCCGGTCCTGCGGCTGCGGATTGAAGCGATGCTGAGCATCGAACCCGCGCCGGAGCCGATCGCCTTCGACACGCTGGTGAATTCGGCGACTGCCGAAGTGCAGGTCAAGGCCGGCTCGCCTGACATCACGGCACCTGCCGATGTCTGACGAATTGCTGCCTTACTACGATCGCGAGCTGAACGCGCTGCGTCGGCTGGCTGCCGAGTTTGCCACGGCACACCCGAAGATCGCCGGCCGGCTGCGCCTCGCGCCCGATGTGGTGGACGACCCGCATGTCGCCCGCCTGCTGGAAGGCGTCGCGTTTCTCGCCGCGCGGGTCCATCACCGGTTGGATGACGAGTTCCCCGAGCTGACCGATGCTCTCCTCGGAGTGCTGTACCCGCATTATCTGGCGCCGGTGCCCTCGGCCGCGATCATGCAGTTTCGCTCCGACCCCGATCTCGCGCTGCCACTGAACCTGCCGGCTGGGATCGCCTTGGAGACGGAAGCGGTTAGGGGAGATTCCTGCCGTTTTCGCACGAGCTGGCCGATCACGCTGTGGCCGATCGAGATCGAGAATGTCCGCCTTTCCGGGCTGCCTCTCGCCGCCCCGCCCAATCCGCTCGCGACGGGCGCGGTTTCGGTGCTGCGGATCACGTTGAAATGCCGGTCCGCCGACGTCGATTTCGCCAAGCTCGGCATCGATCGGCTGCGCTTGTTCATCCGCGGCGCCTACAATGTCGCGCTGCCGCTGTACGAGCTGCTATGTGCGCACGCGATGGCGGTGGCCTATGCCGACGCCCCGAACGATGCAGCGCCGGTCGTCTTTCCCGCTGCTACGGCGGTCGAACCGGTCGGCTTCACCGCGGAAGAGGCGCTGCTGCCTTGGCCGGCGCGCAGCTTTGCCGGTTTCCGACTGCTCACCGAGTACTTTGCCTTCCCGGAAAAATTCTTGTTTGTCGACGTCACCCAGCTGGACAGCAAGACGCTGTTATCGGCCGGCCAGCGGCTGGAGATTTTCATCTATCTCGATCGCGCGCTGCCCGAGCTCGAGCGCAGCATCACCGCCGACGCGCTGGCGCTCGGCTGCTCGCCGATGATCAACCTGTTTCCGCAACGCTGCGAGCCGATCCCGCTGACCCATACCGATACCGAGTACCGTGTTGTCCCCGATGCACGCCGGCCGGCGGCAATGGAGGTATGGCAGGTCGAGCGGGTCCGCGAAAGCCGGTCGGACGGCAGCACACGACCGTGGCGCCCGTTCTACCGGCTGACCGAGGCCGACCCCGAACGCGAGTCACCGGGTGGCTTCTACCATCTCGCGCGCCGGCCGACCGCCGAGCCGCTGTCCGGCAGCGAGGTCTATCTTGCGCCGCATGACCCGGAATTCGACCCGGACGCCGCGGTGGGAGCCGTGCTGTCGGCGGATGCGCTGTGCACGAACCGCGACCTTCCCGCCGGCCTGCCGTTCGGCGGCGGACATCCGGAGCTCAAGCCAGTCGAGGCCACCGCGGGAATCGCGCAGGTGCTCTGCCTGACCGCGCCGACCGCGCCGCTGCGGCCGCCGCTCAGGGAACATCGCTTCTGGCGGCTGGTGTCTCACCTGTCGCTCGGGCATCTGTCGGTGGTCGCGGGAGCCGAAGGCGCCGCGGCATTGCGCGAGGTGTTGCGGCTGTACGATCTTCGCGACTCCCCGGAAACCCACGATGCGATCGACGCGTTGATCGGGGTTTCGGCGGCACCGGGGACCGCACGCGTCCCGGGCCGGGCCGGCGCCTTCTGCCGGGGCCTCGACGTGACGCTGGAATTCGACCCCGCCACCTGGCAGAGCGGCGGTCTTTATCTGCTCGCAGCCGTGCTCGATCGCTTTCTGGCTCTGCATGCGACGGTCAATTCCTTTGTCCGGACCGGCGTGGTGCTGCGCGGGCGGTCAGGCCGTGCTGCCGCCTGGCCGGCCCGGGCCGGCACCCGGGTTCTGCTATGAGCGAAGCGGAACCGCTGCAACCGCTCCGCCGGCTCGCCGCGATCCTGGCCGCCGATATCGCCGGCTACTCGCGGCTGATGGGCGACGACGAAGAAGGCACGCTACGCCGGGTCAAGGCTATCCTGGCCGGTCTTGTCGAACCGAAGATCGCGGCGCATCGCGGCCGCCTCGTCAAAACCACCGGCGATGGTCTGCTGATTGAATTCGGCAGCGTCGTCGATGCGCTGCGCTGCGCCAGCGAAATGCAAGCCGCGATGGCCGAGCGCGATCCAAACGAGCCGCCGGATCGGCGCATCCAGTTCCGGATTGGCATCCATCAGGGCGATATCGTTTTCGACAACGACGACATCTTCGGGAACGGGGTCAACATCGCTGCGCGTCTGGAAGGCATCGCCGAACCCGGCGGGATCTGCGTCTCCGAGCGGGTTCAGGAAGATGCCGTCGGAAGGATCGGGCTCGCATTTGAGGATATCGGCGAGCAGGCGCTGAAGAACATCGCGCGGCCGGTGCGGGCCTATCGGGTTCGGCCAGTCGCCGCACCGGAACAAGAGTCCGAGCCGCAAGCCGATGTGCCGGCAGCGATCAATGTCGCGGCTCCGGTCATCATGGCATCGCCGAAAAGCGTTCAGGCATCAGTGGTGGCGGAACTAATCGTCCGGCCCCCTTCGGAGAGCCCTGCGGCACCGATCCAACGAGTGCGGCCCCCCGGGAACGGGCTGGCGGGTTTTCCCGAACCGCGCGGCAAGGCGGCGCGTTCGCCGTATGCCTGGCTTTTGGCAGAACCGAAGCGGTTTCGGTTCGACGCCGCCGTCCGCATCCTGACGCGGACTGCGAAAACCTCCGATCCGGCGGACGCGGTGCGCTTTCGCTCCTCGCCCGGGCTGGCCTACCCCTCTGCCGAGGTCGCCGCGCTCGAGCCGCCCGCCGATGGCCGGTCGCCGCAGCTCACCACCAGCGTCATCGGTCTCGTCGGCACGGCAGGGGTCTTGCCGCGGCTCTACACCGAAGTGTTGACGACGACGCTGCGCAACCGCTCGCGCGCGCTGTACGATTTCATCGACATGCTGTCGCACCGCATTGTCGGGATGTTCGCGCGCGCCGGCATCAAATATCGCCTGAACCGATCAGCCGAAGCCGAGACCATTGCCGATACGCCCCGCGCCGGACAGATAACGGAAGCCTTGCTCGCCTTTACCGGCTATGCGACGCCGCATCTGGTGCCGCGCCTCAGAATCGGTTCCGATCCGCTGCTGCACTATGCCGGGCTGTTCGCTACCCGGCCACGTTCGGCGGAAAAGCTCGCCGCTCTCGTTTCCGATTGGCTGGGGCGCAAGGTCGAAGTCGTGCAATTCGCCGGCGCCTGGCTCGAGCTGCCGCCGGAGCAGCGCAGCTCTCTGGCGCGCGGCCGACATCCGGGACAGTGGAACCGGCTGGGAATGGACGCGGCAGCCGGGGTGCGCGCCTGGGATCCGCAATCCCGCATCGTGCTGCGCGTCGGGCCGCTCGATCTGAAAGGTTTCGCAGCCCTGCTTCCGGATCGGACCGGGCTGCAGCGATTAGTCTCGCTGGTCCGCGCTTTTCTCGGTTTCGAAACCGCCTTTGCGATAAATCCGGTGCTGGCTGGCCCAGAAGTGCCGCCGCTGCTGCTCGATGCCACCGCCGACCCGCCGCCCCGCCTCGGCTGGAACACCTGGGTTCCGGGACCGGAATCGCCGGTGGCGGGCATCCGTCGACCCGATGCTGCCGAAGCCGTGTTCGAGGCCGAGATCGTTGAAGCCGAAGAAATCGCGGGTCAGGGGCGCCGATGAGTTCGTCCGGCGCCGATTGGGGCGATGGTTATGTGACCGATACCGCCTACCTGCCCGGCTACTACCATCACCAGTCGCCGCTGCACCTGAACCTCGCCTGCCTGCTCGGCGGCGTGACGGGTTTGGCCATCACCCCGGAAAGCTCGCTTTCCTATCTCGAGCTGGGTTGCGGTTGCGGCTTCGGAGCGCTGGCGCTGGCCGCCTCGAACCCGAACTGGCAGGTCACCGGCATCGATTTCAGCCCGGCGCATATAGCGGCTGCCCGCGACCTAGCAGCGGAGACCGGGATCGTCAATGCCCAGTTTATCGAAGGCGATCTCGCCGATTTCGCAGACTGCGACTCGGCGAAGACTTTGCCCGAGGCTGACGTCATCACGCTACACGGGCTGTGGAGCTGGGTCAGCGATCCGGTGCGCGCCGGCATCGTGCGGCTCATTGGCCGGAAGCTGCGGCCGGGCGGCATCGCCTATATCAGCTACAACGCGCTGCCGGGATGGCAACAGGCGATCGGCATGCAGCGGCTCGTGCGCGAAGCCGGCCAACGCGGCGCGGGGCGCAGCGACCGGCAGGTCGAAGCTGGGATCGAGGTTGTCCGCGGCCTGGTCGAGGCAGGCGCGCAACAGCTGAGTGCGTTTCCGCTCGTGCATACGTTGCTCGAGCATGTCGATCGCGGGCAGCTTTCGTATCTGGCGCACGAATACATGAATGCCGCCTGGCGCCCCTGCTTCCATGCCGACGTTGTGCGGGACATGGCGGCAGCGAAGCTCGACTGGGTCGCGTCTGCCGAGCTGCTCGAGAACTTCACGCCGCTGATGCTCGGCGAGCAGGCCAGAGCGGTAGCGACGCGGTTCGAAGACCCGGTCATGCGGGAGCTCATCAAGGATATGTGCGCGTCGCGCTGCTTGCGGCGCGATGTGTTCGTGCGCGGCGCCCGCCGGCTGAGCCCCGGCGAGCGCGACGCGGCGCTCGGCGAGGTGACACTAGGCCTGTTGCGCTCCGAGGATCGCTTTACCTGGGAAATGGACGTGCCGGCCGGCCGCGCCGCGATCGAGCGCGGCTTTTTCGGGCCGATCGTCGCCGCACTTGCCGAAGGGCCGAGACAGGTCCGCGACCTGCTTGCCTTGCCTGATCTGCTGCGGCGCGACAACCCGGGCGAACTCGTCGGCGTGCTGGTCGGGACCAACCAGGCGATGCCGCTCTTGGCGCCGCCTCACGAACCCGATGCTGCCGTCCGGCGCTTCAACAGCGCGGCGGCGCGCTGCTTTGTGCGATCGGACAACCTCAATACCGGGATGGCGCTGGCAAGCTCGGGCAGCGGCGCTCCGCTACCCTGCCCGATGCTCGACCTGTTCGTTGCCGCTCGGTTAGAACAACGCGAGCGGCCCGACTCCGCCGGCTGGGCGAACCTGCTCGGCAGCATTCAATCGGCGGCCGAGCAACAGCGCCTGGCAGATTTCATCGACCGCCTTATCGCGGAGCGGACGCCATTGTGGCGTCAGCTGGGATGTCTGTCCGCCGCTGCTCTGTCCGTCTGAATACTTGCCGCCCTGTCGCGGCTATTTGTGGCCAAGTGCATAGACTTCGATCGTTCCACCGATCCATGATGCCGTGGTGCGTCATGGCTGAGTTCCCGTAACGACCATTACTCGCACCGTATATGCCCGTACACGACGAAGAGAGGACCGTCGTTATCCGCCGTGGCGCTCCGAGCACGTTTGCGCCCGGGACGGTGCTCGGCCACACCTATGTCATCGAGGCGGTGCTGGGCCGCGGCGGCACCGGTGAGGTGTACCGGGCCAAGCATGCCGAACTCGGCACGATACACGCCGTAAAGCTCATCCCGGCGAGCCTGGCCAACAACCCGAAGGTCTTACAGCTTCTGGTCGAGGAAGCACGCAAGCTTGGCCGCGTGCACAACGACGCAATCGTCAATTATGAGGGC
Organism: Alphaproteobacteria bacterium; assembly: GCA_005888515.1. Taxonomy (GTDB): domain Bacteria; phylum Pseudomonadota; class Alphaproteobacteria; order ATCC43930; family CGMCC-115725; genus DATARH01. The sequence continues at coordinate 12,656 of VAZR01000076.1, forward strand.
CTGTTCCGTGGCGAGGGCGATTTGCGCTACCTCGTCATGGAGTTCATCGAAGGCGAGTCGCTGACCAAGATCCTGGCGCGCCGACGCCTCGAGGCGGAGGAGGTTCTGCGGCTGCGCAACCGCCTCGCCGAGGGCCTCGCAGCCGTGCATGACCGCGGTATCATTCATCGCGATCTGTCACCGGACAACATCATCCTGCCCGATGGCGACATCGATCGCGCCAAGCTGATCAATTTCGGCATCGCGAAATCGGCCGATCCGGGCGATGCCACGATGATCGGCTCGGCTTTCGCCGGAAAGTTCTCCTACGCTTCGCCCGAGCAGGTTGGTCTGTCCGGCGGCCATGTCGATGCTCGTTCGGACATCTACAGCCTGGGACTGGTCCTTGCCGCCGCCGCGATCGGTTTCGGCAAGACCCTCGACATGGGCGCGTCACCCGCCGCCGTCATCGCGACCCGGCAACGGCTTCCCGATCTCTCGGCGGTGCCTGCCAGCCTGCGGCCGGTCATCGAGCCGATGCTGCAGCCGCGGCCGGAAGACCGGCCGGGATCGATGCGCGAATTGCTCGACGCGACTGCCAAAGCCCGGCCGCCGTCGGCCCGCATCCGTGCGTCGCTGGCGCCGCGCGCGCCGCGAAACTGGCGTCGCCCGCTGTTGATTACGGCCGGCGTCATCATCGTCATTGGGGCGGCGGTCGCTGCCGCGCTGCTTCGCGTACCGACGCCGGCCGGCCCGCCGGTGGACGAGTTGCGGCGGCAGCTTGCCGCCGCGACCGCCGGTTACCAATGCGCTAGGCTCGAAGCCGCGGTATCGCCGGAACGCGAAGTGCGCGTCTCCGGGCATTTGGCGACGCCTCAGGAAATCGATCGCCTGCGGCGCGACGTCAGGGCGATCGGCGGCGCCGGGCCGGTTACGTTCGATGTCGGCCTGCTGGCTTGGCCTTATTGCGCGATCGCGGCAATTCTGACACCGCTGACGGGCCAGCCGGCGCGCGAGGCGCCGACCCTGGCCCTTGCAGCAAAAGAAGCTCACATCGGCGATCGGCTGATTATCGACGTCCGGGCGCCGAGCTTCGACGGCTACCTCTACATCGATTACTTCAATGCCGAGGGAGAGGTGCTCCACCTGTTCCCCAGCGGCCGGGATCGTCTCAATATCAAGCCAATCCGCAATCACTTCGTCCTTGGGTGCCCGCCATTGTTGACGAAAATAACGCTCGGCGGGAATCCGGGAAAGCAGCTCATCACGCTGGTCGCGACATCGAAGCCGCTATTCGCCGATCCGCGACCGGAGGTCGAACTGGCGCGCGATTACCTGAAGACCCTGTCGGACGCGATCAGCCGCGCGAAATCGGGCAAAGCGGCTGCCACGATTGCCCGGCGCTCGGGTTAGCGGCATGAATTGGTTTTCTTGGTTTGGTTGCAGGAAAAAGCCGGCGCGGCTCTGGTTGGCCACCGTGTTGTGCAACTTATTGGCTGTGCTCATGGCACTGCCTAGCGCTGCCGATGTCGCGGCAGGCCGGGACGCCTTCGAAAAAGGCGATTACAAGCGCGCCATCATCGAATGGCAAAACGCCGCCGATCACGGCGATGCCGAGGCGCAGTTCGGATTGGGCAATCTGTACGAGATCGGCGCCGGCGATCTGAAGCAGGATTACAAGCGGGCGGAATACTGGTACCGGAACGCCGCCGAGCAGGGCAACACCGAGGCGCAGTACCGGCTGGCGCTGATCTGGGCGGCCGGGGGCGACGGGTTCCCGCCCGACCTGCTCGAGGCTTATAAATGGGTGGTGCTGGCGGCCGACAGCAAAGGGGTGTGGGGCAGCGCCGCGGCGGAGTTGAAAGCCGCCCTCGACAAGGTGGTGAGTCCGCGCGAACGCGAGGCTGGAAAAGAACGGGCCGCGAAGTGGCGCGACGACCGCCAACGCAAAAAGGAAGAGCCCGCGGCAACCCTGACCACGACCCCGACCGCCGCTGTGCCGCCGCCTTCCGCGGCCGCCGCGGCGGCGGTTGCCGCGCCCGCCGCGCCGGTCGGAAAGGCGACCGGTGGATGTCCGGGCTGGCCGTTCCCGACACTGCCTTGCACCGAACAGTTTCCCGCGCTGCCCGGAGCGCAAACCCGCCCCAATCCGCCTGCCGCGCCCGCGCGGAAATAAGCCGGTCAACTATCCCCCGCTTCTGCGTCAGACGGTATACTGGCGCCGGTATCGGACAATGACAGCACGAGTTGAACGAGCCGCGATGACGGATTACCTGAGCATTTACGATCGGAACTCGCCCGAGACGAAGGTGGGCCTCCCATGATCGATCGTCGTACCCTTCTCTTCGGCGCCGCCGCGGCCGCCGTTTCTGCCGGAACTCCCGCAATGGCCGCCGAGACCGGCGCCGCGAATTGCGTCTGGCCGCCGCCCAACTGGCAAAAGAACGGGTTTCCGTCCCGTCGCTGGGTCAAGATCCTGTTCGTCCACACCAATGAGCGCTTCAACAACTTCTATACCGATGAGGGCAAATACATCGTGCCGGCCGTCGAACAATTCTCGCGCACTGTTCGTGATTTTCGTGCCAACGAATGGAAAATGCTCGATCCTCGCTTGATGGATCTCCTGTTTGTCCTGCATTGGAAATACTGCAAGGACGAGATCAGGATCTTCAGCGGCTATCGATCGGAGGCGACCAACGCGCATATCGAAGGGGCGGCGAAGAACTCACAGCACATTCAGGCGCGGGCACTCGACATCCACCTGCCGAACATGGACAATGACGCGGTCGCCCTCGACTTCCGCACCTTTGTGTTCGGCGGTGTCGGCATGTATCCCGGCAAGCAATTCACCCATATGGACATGGGGAATTTGCGCCGCTGGGTCGGGTAGGCCGGTGCCGTTATTTAGTTCGTTATTTACAGCCTCTGTCGATCGGCTGTTCTGTGCTGCCTGATTGTCGTCTCCGCGGCTTATTGGCTGCCGCTGCGCGGCAGGTATGATGCATCCTGGCAAAAGGCGCTATGCTGCAAGCGGTCTTCGATCGGGGGAACCGCCATGCCGATGCAAGTCGTCAACAGCGCGACGCTGATGTGCTCGTTCGGCACTTCGCCGTCGAACCTCGTCGTGCTGCCGAACCACCGCGTGATGTGCGGCAATCAGTTCGCCGCGAACATCACGGACCACATCTCGATGGTCAACATCATGCCGTTCGGCATGTGCACGAGCATCGCCAACCCAGCGGTTGCCGCTGCTACTTCGGCCGCGCTCGGCGTGCTGACGCCGCAGCCCTGTATCCCCGCGACGATGACGCCCTGGGTCCCGGGCGCGATCACGGATCTGCTCGATAGCCAGCCGGCGCTCGACAATGTCTCGATCTGCATGTGCAACTGGGCCGGCGTGATCACCGTCACCAACCCCGGCCAGCCCACGACCCAAATCCCATAGCGGGCGGAATCACTCTTTGATCGTTTAGGATCGCTTTCGATCGTCAAAGCGGACGGATCGACCGGAGCGCGGGGATGCCTTTCACACAAGACAACAGGGTCATCAAGATTCAAATCGAGAATCTTGGGCCCAATGACCTGTTGCTGACCGCGGTGACTGGTCAGGAAGCGATATCCCGGCCATTCAGCTACCGCGTCGAGATGTTGTGCGAGGACCTGACCAAGGAGATCAAAGCGGCCGACATGATCGGCGCCAGCGCGACGATCGGCGTCAAGCTCAAGAAGGACTCGGACGAATACCGCTTCCGCTCCGGGTTCATCCGCAGCTTCCAGACCGGCAATGTCCATCGCGACTTCCGGGTGTTCCGGGCGGAGATCGTGCCGTTTCTAACGTTCCTGCAGCTCTCCACCGATTTCCGGATTTTCCAGAACCTCACTGTTGTCGACATCCTGCAGCAGGTCTTTGACGATTTCGGTCTCAACGACCTCGATATGCGGGTGAAGAGCTCCGATTTTCCGAAACTCGAATATTGCGTGCAGTGTCGCGAGACAGCTTTCGATTTTGTCTCACGGCTGATGGAAGAGAACGGGATCTTCTATTTCTTTGAGCATTCGGAGGCCAGCCACACCCTGGTGATCGCTGACAAGCTTTCCGACTATAAGACCTGCGAGCAATCCAACGTCGGGCTCAGCCGCGAGTCAGAGGACGGCCGGATCTCGATATTCGAACACGGTTTCGATTTTCGAACCGGGAAGTGGGTCATCGGCGATTTCAGCTATGGCACCCCGACGAAACCGCCGTTCGACGAGGAGAACACGCGTTCGGAAATTCCCAAGCCGAACCCTCACCGGCGCTACACGTTCCCGCAGCATTTCCGGGTCTCCGAGGACGCACGACGTTTTGTCGTCGATCGCATGCAGGACGATGAGGCGGAGGTGCATGCCGTGTCGGGCAATGGCGAGTTCGTCACCTTTGCGCCTGGGTTCATGTTCAAGGTCACAAATACCAAAAACATTCCGTACGAAGAGGAGTTGCGGAGCTATGTGATCACCTCGCTGACTTGGACTGCCTTCGAGAAGGGTTATCGTCACAGCTTTCTCGATGTGTTGCTGGGGTCCTTCAGCAGCCTGTGGAGCACCGACAGTGCCAAGAACCTTGGTCTCGGCGCTGCCAGCGATGCGTTTAAGAACTCATCCGCATCGCTGGTGCCCAGTGTACCGGCCTTGGTCGGCAACCAGTTCATGGGCATCCCAGCCGACACCTTGTTCCGCCCGCCGCGCACCACGGTGAAGCCGGAAATACGCGGGCCGCACACGGCGGTTGTCGTCGGCGTCAACGGTCTGGAAACTCCCGGCGGCAACGATATTTGCACCGACCAGTACGGCCGGGTGCGGGTCAAGTTTCCCTGGGACCGCTCGACCGATCACGACAAGGACGGCCAGACCTCCGCCTGGATCCGTGTCGCCGAAAACTGGGCCGGCACCGAGTGGGGTTTCCAGTTTCCGCCCCGCGTCGGGCACGAGGTCGTCGTCCAGTTTGTCGACGGCGACCCCGATCGGCCGTTGATCACCGGACGAATTTACAACGGCACATTCCGCCAGCCCTTTGTGCCGCCGCCCCTGCCCCCGCCGGGGCCGTTGCAGCCGCAGAATTCGCATGTGCAGACGACGCAGCGGCTGAGCGGCATCAAGACGCAAAGCACACCGAAACCGGATGGCGGTCACGTCCGCTTTCATTTGCTGCGGTTTGACGACACCTATCGCACCGAGCAGATCGTGCTGCGATGTCAGCACCGCCTCGATGTCACGGCGTTCCAAAACGCCTATCACACAACGCACGGCAATCGGCACATTCTGGTCGGCGGCAGGGATCCCGATACCGGCGAAAGCGGCGGGGCGCTCTACATCACGACGGGCGGCGAGTACGATCTGCACATCGGTGAGAACCGCTACGAGCAGGTCGAGCAGGGCTATCAGCTCACCGTTAAGGCCAATACGATTTTCGACTTGCAGGGCAGCCACCAGACGGTCGTCGGCCTCGCGTCAACTTTGAACGCGATGAATGTCGTCATCGAGGCACAGACCAATATCACCTTGAAGGTCGGCGCCAGCTTCGTCGTGGTCGATCCCTCGGGTGTCTACATCAACGGGCCGATCGTGATGATCAATTCGGGCGGCGCGCCCGGCGTCACGACTCCGGTCGTCGTCACCGAGCCGGTCGATGCGTCGCAAGCCGATCCGGGCGACCCGCCAAACTGGGTGGCGCAGCATCGCGCGGCGGGCGGTACCGGAGGAGGCGGCCATCGACATCACACGGCCAATCCTCGGCATGCCATCGGCACCGGCCTCGGCGGGGGCGTCGACCAGCTGGTCTCGATGTCGCCTACCTTGTCTCGAAACATTGCCACCTTGCAGTCACAGGGGTGGACAATTTCTTACGTGCCAAGCCACGGCTATTACAGCGATAGGACAGCCAAGACGATCGTCATCGATACGAATGACCCGGCATCGGCGGCCCGAGAGTTGTCGCATGAAACGGGCCATGGGATGTACACGCCGGATCCCTATGTTCCGCCGGATGGCCTGACCCGGCAGCAATATATCGACCAGAACGTCGCCCGGAGCCTCAGAGACGAGGGCGAGGCCACGATGACCAACTCCGATGTGCGACGGGAGATCAGTAACAATGGCGGTCCCGATATCGGCATCGCGGGTGCGCAGCCGAACACCTATCAACAGATTGCCGATCGCCACCCCGATCCGGCCGACCGCAACCAGGCGCGGACGGAGATCGGCAACGCCTACGCCGACGGCGAACACCCGAGCACGACGCCGGGCCAGACCTATCGCCAGTATTATTCACAGCCCTACGCGGATTATTGGGATAATCACGTTGCACCGCATCACCCATGAGGCGGACGGTTGCGGGTTTAGCCGCCGCCGCGGCCTTTGCAAGCACCGTCATTGGAGCAACCATGGTCACGAGTCAGCAGCCCCCCCAGACCGAACGGATCTTCGCCGCGATCGATCGGCTGATGGAGCAGAGGGCTGCCGAACCGGGCGGCCTGGAACAGCTCGTGCGCACCAGGCTCGTGCGGGTTCCCGAACTATCGAACCAGTTCTTTAACGTGTATCGGGGTGATTTCCAGCCGCCCTCGCCTTTCAAGCAGCTCGAGGTCCGCAAATCGCTCGACCGCGACCCCGATCGCGGCATGATCATTTTGGAGATCAGCGATAGCGTGTGCGTCGAGTCCGATGCCGTGCTCGCACAGTTCGGGACTAAGCCGGCGCTCGCGCCGCCATCATCGCGGCAGCCGCCGGGGAGCCCCGTTTATTACACTTACGACAAACCGTGGGGAAAATTGAGCCTGGCGATATCGCGTGGCAGTCCGGAATGCTTGCGCCGCGCCGTCATCGATTGGCATACGTAAGAAAAAATTCACCCTGCGCGCCGTCTTTAATAGAGGCTGAGCTCCTGGATTCCTTTGAATTTTCAATTCAGGAGCGCCTCGGCTATGCTGGACACTAAGGACGCGCCTGGTTAAGCGATCGCGCAAAAGACGGCCCCCGTATGACGCTCACCCTGTCGATGCTGCGCTGCCCGAACACCGTGGCGCCCGAGACGCGCTCCGCCTACCGGTCCGGGTGCTGGCAGATCGCCGACCTTTCGACCAATGGCACCTTTCTGAACCGCAACAACGAACCGCTCGGGCGCGGACAGCCGCACGATTTACGCGATGGCGACCGGGTACGGATCGGCCCCTACGAGATTGAAGTCCGCATCGTCGAGACCGCGGCATCGCGCGCCGCGGCGGCAAGCGAGAACCCGTTCGATCTCGACCCGTTTGCCAATCCGCCGGCGGGTTCTCCGGGGGGGCGGTTCGAACCCGATCCGCTGTTGCGGCCGGCCGGATCGGCTGATCCCTTGGCTGCGGGGTTTGCCGCGCCGGGGGTCAATCTGCCGGCCGATTACGACCCGCTGGCGCCCGAACCATCGGATGCGCCCTTCGCCGGCCCGGCCCAGGCCGACCACTCGCCACATCTCCAGGACGCGTTTATCCCGCCACCCGCCCGCTCGGTATTGCCGGAGGATTGGGACCGCGAGTTCCACTCCTTTGCTGCATCAGCGGCCGCTCCGGAAGTGATGCCGGCACCGCCGATGCCGTCCTCCGCCGTTCCACCGCTCGCGCCGGCGGCCACGGTGCCGCCGTCCGATGCGATAGCGTCGCCGACACCTGCGTCTACGCCGATCGCCACCGCACCCGACAGAGAAGCCGACCTGATGGCCGCTTTTCTGCGCGGCATTGGTGTCGCCGATCTCCGCCCCGGCGGTGACCCGGCCGCCGCGATGGAGGCGCTCGGGGCGGCGTTTCGCGCGCTCGTCTCGGGTCTGCGTCAGGCATTGATGGCACGCGCCTCAGTCAAGCGCGAGTTCCGGCTTGAACAAACGATGTTGCGCAGCCAAGGCAACAATCCGCTGAAATTCTCGGCCGATAACGAGGATGCGCTGCGCGCCTTGCTCGGGGCCGGCCGGCGCACCAACATGAACGCCGCCGAAGCGGTGGCGGACGCGTTGCGCGATGTGCGGCTGCACGAGCTTGCCACAATGGTCGCCATGCAATCGGCGGTGCGCGCGCTATTAGAAGAACTCGACCCCGCCAAGCTCCGCCGCTCCGCCGAGCGCGGCGGGCTGAATCTGGTGCCGATGCAGCGCAAGGCCAATGCCTGGGATGCGTTCGAGGCCCTGCATGCGCGGATCACCCACGCATTGTCGGACGATTTCGACAGCGTGTTCGGCAAGAACTTCGCGCGCGCCTACGAACGCGCCCTCGCCGAGGTATCGGCGAAGGAGGAAGACGCATGATCAGCGGCCGGTTGTTGCTCGCCCTGCCGGTTCTGGTGGCGGCGCACTGTTCCTCACCGCCGCCGCGCCCTGACGATCACCCATCTCACCGCGGCTCTCGCCTAGTCCCGAGGCCAATGATAGGCTGACGGCTCCGCTTCGGCAGGGGAAGCGCGTAGTACAATGACGTGGACCAATCGGGTCGTATGGCAGGAAGGCATGTTCCTGCGGGCCCAGCATTTCCAACAGCAGGACCGCTGGCTCGAGGCGCTGGTGCGGACCCGCACCGCACCGCTGCGTCCGCATCCCTGGGGCATCGTCGAGATGGCGATCGACCGCGAGCTGTTGGCGACCGGCCGTTTTGCCCTGACTTCGGCAATCGGCATGTTCGAGGACGGCACCCCTTTCGCGATCCCCGGCGAAACCGACCACCCGCCACCCCTCGAGCTCCCCGAAAGCACCCGCAATGCGGTCGTGTATCTCGCCGCGCCGGTGCGTCAGGCAGGGGCGGTCGAGGTTGCCGCCAACGGCGCCGACGGCCGCTATCAGCTGCGCGAATTCGAGGCCTACGACACGCATTCCGCGTCGCCGCAGCCGGCACCGCTGCAGATCGGACGGCTGCGCCTGCGCTACATGCTGGAAACCGAGGAGCGCGCCGGATATTTGTGCATCGGTTTGGCCCGGATCGTTGAAGTCGCGGCTGACCGGCGCGCCTCTCTGGATGAGCGCT
>VAZR01000379.1:0-4760 GCA_005888515.1 Alphaproteobacteria bacterium
CGGCGGTCGATCGCGCCGAAAGTGAGCCCGATGCGGCCTGGGCCGGCAACTGCGCCGGAGCCGGTCATCTGGCCGCTGCGTGCCACGCCAGCGGCATCCCGCTGATCCATATCTCGACCGACTACGTCTTCGATGGCCGAAAAAAGGGTCCCTATCGCGAGGACGATCCGGTCAACCCGCTCGGCGTCTACGGCCGCAGCAAGGAAGCCGGGGATCGCGCCGTGCGGCAAGCGCTCGCCGAGCATGTCATTTTGCGCACCGCCTGGGTCTACAGCGCGCATGGCCACAATTTCGTCAAGACAATGCTGCGCCTTGCGGCCGAGCGGCCGGTGCTGCGCGTCGTCGCCGACCAGATCGGCTCGCCGACCAGCGCCGCCGATATCGCGCAGACAATCGCGGTGATCGTGCGCCGGATCGGGACCGGTGACCGGCATTGGGGCACGTATCATTTCGCCGGCAGTGGCGCGGCGACCTGGCACGGCTTTGCCGAGGCGATTTTCGAATTGGCGTCACCCTGTCGCGGCACCCCGCCGAAGGTCGAGGCGATCACCACTGCCGATTATCCGACGCCCGCGCGCCGTCCGGCCAATTCAGTGCTCGACTGCCGCCGTATCGGCGAGGTGTTCGGGATCGTGCCGCGGCCGTGGCGCGAAGCGCTCGCCGAGGTGATCGGCGAGCTCTACGGTCGCCCGGGCGCGACGGACTAGCAAAAATTTCTGCGGTCGTCATTGCGAGGAACGCAGCGACGAAGCAATCTCCCTCTGGTGAGTCTCTGTCGGCGGGAGATTGCTTCGCTTCGCTCGCAATGACAGTCCAAGGGAGGATGAACGCCATGGCTTATGTCGATCCCCGGCTGCGCGGCAAGCCGGCGCCTAGCGTCTCGGTCGGCCAGATGGAAGAGGGCCACGTGGCACGGCTTGCCGCGATGAAAGGCTCCGAGCTCGCCTTTCTCGATCAGCGCGTCCCCGGCTATCAGCGCGAGATCATCAATATTATCGGCATGGGCGTCGTCGAGAACCTCGACGATCCGGATCTGAAGCCGAAGATCGCCGCGCCAGCGCACGGGTTTGCGGTGACCTATGTGCGGCACACGCCAAAGGGCCATGGCGCGGCGTTGCACCGGCATCCGACCGAGGAGGTGTTCATCGCCGCCAAGGGGCCGTGGGAGGTGTTCTGGCTGGAGGGCGATATCGAACGCACGATCACGCTGCAACCCGGCGACATCATCAGCGTGCCGATCGGCGTCTACCGCGGTTTCCGCAATGCCGGCGACGATCCCGAGGCGACGCTGATTGCGCTGGTCGGCGGCCCCGATCCGGGCAAGGTCGATTGGCACCCCAGCGTCATCGAGATGGCACGCCGCACCGGCCTCTCGGTCGATGACGAGGGCCGGCTGATCGTCGCCGAAGCGGCGCAATAGCGGGCGAATTCGCCCCTCACCATGGCGAACGGTGGCTCCTCCCCCGCTCCGCGGGGGAGGTGGCGAGTGAAGCGAGCCGGAGGGGGCTCCCTCCCGGTCCATGCCCCCTCCACCATGCTTCGCATGGTCCCCTCCCCCGCGCAGCGGGGGAGGAGCTGGCAGGGCTGGGGTAAGAGGGGTGTCAGCCCATTGTCGAGTTGAAGGCGCCGCCGTCGAGCAGCAGGTTTTGGCCGACGATAAAGCCCGAGGAGGCGGCGCACAGAAAGGCGCAGGCATCGCCAAACTCCGCCGGATCGCCGACCCGGCCGGCCGGGGTTGTCGACCCACGCTTCGCCAGCTGTTCCTCGAACGAGATGTTCTGCCGCCGCGCTTCGTATTCGATGCCCGAGCGCAGCCGGTCCGTCAGGAACGGGCCGGGAAGGAGCCCGTTGATCGTCACATTGTATTTCGCGACCTGGCGCGCGAGGCCGGCGCAGAAAGCGGTCAGCCCAGCCCGCGCACCGTTGCTCATGCCGAGATTAGGGATCGGCGACTTTACCGAACCCGAGGTGATGTTGACGATGCGGCCGAATTTGCGCTCGCACATGCCGTCGACCGTCGCTTTGATCAGCATGATCGGCGTCAGCATGTTGGCATTGACCGCCTTCTGCCAGTCCTCGACCGACCATTCACGAAAGTCGCCATGCGGCGGCCCGCCGCAATTGTTGACGAGGATGTCGGGGTTCGGGCAGGCGGCAAGGGTAGCTTGCCGGCCGGCCTCGGTCGAGATGTCACCGGGGACTGCGGTCACCTTGGCGCCGGTTTCCTTGCGGATTTCCTCCGCGGTTTGTTCCAAGGTTTCCTTCGTGCGCGCGGTAATGACAAGATCGACGCCGGCACGGCCCAGCGCCATCGCGCAAGCCCGCCCCAGCCCTTTGCTCGCGGCGCAGACGATCGCCTTACGGCCGGCTATGCGAAGGTCCAGCATCTCTCCTCCTGTGTCGCTTGGGTGATCCCGCTTTTGACTCCGGTGTTATAGCCCATACGCAAATCCTCCCGGCGAACCGCGGGATTCCACGGTAGCGACGATTTTGCACAGGCACTACGCGTGAAACGCGCTTCCCAGGCCGGAGCCGTCGTTGATAAGGTGCGAGCGATTATCAATTGCATTACGAAAGCTCCGATGCGCCTGGCCCTGTTCTCCGCTCCGATACTGGCGTTGACCCTTTCGGTGCTTGCGCCTGTGGCACCGGTACAGGCCCAGGATGCGATCACAATCGCGATCCGCGACAGTCAATTCGTGCCGAGCGAGGTGCAGATCCCGGCAGGCAAAAAGGTCGAGCTCATCATCAAGAATGAACAGAAGAAGGCTGCCGAGTTCGAAAGCCATTCGCTGCGCCGCGAGAAGGTGATCGCCGCCGGCAGCACCGCCAGCGTTTTCGTCGGCCCGCTCCAACCCGGACGTTACGAATTTTTCGACGATTTCCATCCTCAGACCCGCGGTTCTCTTGTGGTGCAATAGGAGCGGCCGGTGCTGGCAACCGCGATCATCGTCTTTCGCGAGGTGCTCGAAGCAGCGCTGATCGTCGGCATCGTGCTGGCGGCGAGCCGGGGTGTGCCGAGCCGCAGTCAACGCCGCGATCCTGTTCGCGGCCGTTGCGATGCTCGGCTGGCACAATATCTGGATGCGGCGCCATGCCGGCGAACTCGCGGCCGCCGCCAACCGGCTCGGCGCCGCCGTGCGCGCCGGCTCGCAGCCGCTGTGGGCGCTCGCCTTTGCGGTCGGGCTGGCGGTATTGCGCGAGGGCTCTGAGGTCGTGCTCTTCCTTTATGGCATTGCCGCCGCCGGCGAGGACAGCGCCGGTGCGATGGGGCTGGGCGGTGTGCTCGGATTGGCGGCCGGCGTCGCCGCGGGCGGGGGCATCTATTTCGGGCTTGTGCACATTCCGATGCGTCACCTCTTCGCGGTGACAAGCTGGCTCATTCTGCTGCTGGCGGCCGGCATGGCCTCGCAAGCCGCCGCCTTTCTGCTGCAGGCCGATCTGCTGCCGCCGCTCGGCCAGAGCTTATGGGATACCTCGTTCGTGCTCGCCGACCAGAGCCTGACCGGCCGGGTCCTACACGTGCTGGTCGGCTACACCGCGCAACCCGCCGGCATTCAGCTGGTGTTCTACCTGGCCACCCTGCTGATCATCGGCAGCCTGATGCGCCTGGTCGGCACCGCTCCGCACGCGGTTCGCCCGAGCGGCGCGGCTGCCTCGCACCGCGCTGGGCTGCAGCCCGGCGAATAGCGGGGCACCCAACTTTCTCTCAATGACGAAACTTCGCCAGGGGTTGCAGATGCGTCTCACTCGCGCGGGTGGCAAAGTTGGTCGGATCTGCGGTGTGGCCTTGGCCGCGATCGCCTTCATCGGCGGATGCGCTGTTCGAGCGGAAGCCGAGGATCTCAAGATCCGCAGCCCAATCATCGAAGCCGGCGAGGTGGAATTCGAGAACAACTTCGTTTTCGGCCGCGGCAAAACCACCGTGCACGAGTTGGAATACGGGTTGACGAGTTGGTTCAAGCCCGGAATTGAGCTCGAGTTGGCGGCCGATCCGGGCCAGGGCCTGCATTACGATGCGACGGCGCTCGAAGGATTTTTTCAGCTGACTCCGCAAGGCAAATACTGGGCCGATCTCGGTATTTTCGCCGAATACGAGCAGACCGGCCGGACCGGCGATCCCCGCTCGCTGAAAATCGGGCCAATGATCCAGAAAGAGGTCCAGCTGCCCGGCCTGAGTATGCTCAGCACGGCGAATGTGTTCCTCACGAAGGACATGGGGGCAGGCAGCGTCGGAACGCCGGGCTTGTTCGTCGCGGCGCAATCGCGGCTGCGCCTTGACCCGCATTTCGAGCCGGGGGTGGAGTATTATGGAATTGTCAGCCTCGGCGAACATGGTGAAGAGCCGCAGCACAGGCTCGGCCCCGCTATCGCCGGGCGCATCGGCTTCCGGGAATTCGGGATCGATGCGCCGGGCGGCATCAAATACGACGCGGCTTATCTGCGCCGGATCAGCGGCGCGGCCGATCCGAGCACGTTCCGGTTCCGCTTCGAGCTCGAGTTCCCGCTGTGATGAGATTTGCGCTGGGGCTGACTTTCGGGTCTAGCTTTGCGGTACTGCGGCGATTCTCCCCGCCGGCGATAGGATTGGGGCCCTCCGCTTGAGACGAACTGCGGCTATTTTGGGATTGGTTTTTGCCGCCGCGCTGATCGCTATGCCATCAGCCGCCGACAATTCGCGTTCGGCGGCCGACGTCATCGCGACGCCTGCAACGGTTCATGATTTCCTGATCCAGAACGTCTGTCTTGACCGCCGCGGC
>VAZR01000379.1:4797-7007 GCA_005888515.1 Alphaproteobacteria bacterium
CGACCACGCAAATCAGGGTGACGACACCCCGCTCGGGTATCAGCGCCACGATTCGTTTCCGGTCGCGACCGCGAGCTTTGGCGAGGTCGTCGAGCAATCCTTTGATTTCGGCGCCGGCGAGGGGCGGCGGTTCGGCGTGTTCGATCAAGGCAGCGACGGCGGCGACATCGCGGTGCTGTCACCGGGCCGGGTGTCGTTCGCCGCCACCGAAGACGGCGGCGCCGGGTTTCAGCTGTTCGTCGGCGAATGCTCGGGTCCGGTCACGCCGGACGCCCTGACGCATTCGTGGATCCTTGCCGAGTTCCCCTCGGATCGCCCGGAACCTCTGAAAGGCGAGACGATTGCTCGGCTGAATGATCTAACCGTTGGACACCAGGAAACCTGCCCGACACGCTTCAACGCCGCCTTTACCCGCTGGCATATCGCGCCATTTCGCTACCGGGCCGTGCCCGGCCAGGGCACCCCGATCACACTGACGACGCTGATATCGGAGCATTATGGCGGCGCGCGCCGCGAGACCGCTGATCACGTCGAGCGGTTCTATTTCACCCGCGAGCTCGGCGGGACGCGCTCGGAGCGCTGGCAGAATACGATCGGGAACCGCCAGTTCAGCACCGAGAAAATCGCAGAGGCCGCCAGGAACTTCGCAGCGACCGGCCGATGCAGCGAGGCGCCCGTACCGGAGGGCGGCGCGCAAATGGCGCTGGTCGATTGCCGCGAGTGGACCCGCATCGTCCCGCCTGCCGATCGCGGCGGCGACCGCCCCGGGTTCTTCATCGAGACGTTGCGTTCTCGTCCCGGTACGCCCGGCTTCTTTGCGCCACCCGGCCCCAGCAAGTAGCGCAAGTAGCCGAGGCTGGGCGTTGACTATCCGGAATACCGAAATTCCGGGTCTTTGCCCGGTATTTTAGCTATCGTCCGAAAGGCCGGCGGAAGGCCACCCGGGAGCGGCGTGCATGCGAGGGGTTGTTAACTTCGGTAAACCGACGCTGCTCGCGATCCTCCTGGCCGCGCCTATCGGCAACACCACGATATTGCTGTTGTTTTCGCTGAGCCTGGAGACCCTCCTGGCCCTGTTGCTGTTCCGCGAACGCGGCCGGCGGCTGGGTACGGCCGCGGTGCCGAATGAGGCGCCGGTCACCTTGCTTTGCCGAACCGTGCCGCATTTGCGGAGCCGCCGCCCCACACCGATACAAATCGGTGTTGCCTCGTCCCGCTGGCGAACTACCGTGGGCGAGGCCACATCATATCCAAGGGGCAACCGGGCAGCATCGGGACCGGCGGAAAGGCATGTATCCCTGGCAGGATTATAGCGGCCGGCTGTCGCCGCTGAAGCTGGCGGTGTTTATTGCGCTGTTTCTGCCGGGATTGTGGACCGCCATTGCCTTTGGCATGGGATGGCTGCAGCCGCGTCCGTTCACCGAAGCGATCCATCAGGTCGGGCTGTGGATGCTGCGGTTTTTGTTTATCGCGCTGGCGATCACCCCGTTGCGCCATATCGTGCAATGGCCGCGTCTGATCCTGGTGCGGCGCATGATCGGGGTGGCGGCGTTCGCCTACGGTCTTGCCCATATCAGCCTGTTTGTCGCGGATTTGAAGTTCGATCTGGCCAAAGCCGCGACCGAGATCGCGCTGCGCATCTATCTGACGATCGGGTTTGTTGCGTTGTTGGGTTTGGCGTCGCTTGCCGCAACCTCGACGGACGCGATGGTGGGCCGGCTTGGCGCCCGGCGCTGGCAACGGATGCACCGGCTTATCTATGTCATAGCCCTGCTCGCGGTCGTGCACTATTGCATGCAATCGAAGCTCGATTTGTGGGAGCCGACGATCATTGCCGGCATTTACGCCTGGCTGATGGGGTACCGGCTCTTGGTAAAATTCGTCGGCGTGCGCGGCAGGTTGCCGCTCGCTTGGGTCGGTGCTCTGAGCCTCGCCGCCGCGGCGCTGACCGCGCTCGGCGAGGCGGCGTATTTCTGGATCGCGCTCGGCGTCGACCCGACGCGAGTGCTTTCGGCGAATTGGTCGCTGATCGCCGGATGGCGGCCGGCGGCCATCGTGCTCGGCCTCGGGCTGACGGTAACGGCAATTGGCACGGGACGCGCCGTCGGCCCGCTGATCGTCAAGCGCCTGCCTCGTTTTGCGTGAGCGTGCCCGTGGACGACCGGAACGCCCTCTTGCGCGAGCTGATGGCCGTGTTCGACCAATTGCCG
>VAZR01000380.1 GCA_005888515.1 Alphaproteobacteria bacterium
TCGCTTGATCGACAGTCATTGCCACGTCCTCCTCTGAGCAACATGGAAATCGAATGCCGCCGGACCCTCATGGGCGCCGGGCGGCCGTCGATTTAGTCCTTGTTGAAGCCGCGTCAAGAGGTCGACTGGCACTCTTCTCCGCAGAGTGCCAAAAATCCTCTTGAACAGCTCCCCGGCCTGCCTATCTTGAGGGCGTGCGGTCGCCCCTGTGGGACCGCGCATTGAAGACCGGCACCTGGCCCTCGGGCGGATGCCTTCACCCATGTTGCTCACTGGAGGATATGGTCATGGATCGTTTCGATTTTTCCCCGCTGTTCCGTTCGACGATCGGCTTCGATCGACTGGCGCGTCTGGTCGATGCGGCAACCCACGTCGACAGCACCGCCCTTTCCTACCCGCCCTACAATATCGAGAAGGTCGGTGAAGACGCCTATCGCTTGACGATGGCGGTGGCCGGGTTCTCGCGCGACGAGATCGACATCACCGTGCAGGAGAACACGCTCTTCATCACGGGCAAGGCGCAGAAGGAGGAGGAGAACGGGCGCTATCTGCACCGCGGCATTGCCCGGCGCGCGTTCGAGCGGCGCTTCAGCCTCGCCGACCACATCAAGGTGACCGGCGCGAGCCTCGACAATGGCTTGCTGCATGTCGATCTGGTGCGCGAGGTGCCTGAGGCGATGAAGCCGCGGACCATCAAGATCGCCGGCAGCGAGCCGACCCGGCCGCAGGTCATCGATCAGAAGACGGCCGCGTAATCAGCCGCACGGCTCGCACGAATCGAAACGCCCCCGGTTTCCGGGGGCGTTTTTTTGCCGGCATTTCCTAAAACCAGCCGCGCCACTTGAACCATAAGAGCGGCGCGACCGCGGTCAGCGCGATCAGAGCGAGCGCATAGGGATATCCCCAGCTCCAGTCGAGCTCAGGCATGTTGTGGAAATTCATGCCGTACATGCTGGCGACCAGGGTCGGCGGCACCCCCACCACCGAGACGATGGTCAGTACCTTGATAATGTTGTTCTGGTCGATGTTGATCATTCCCAAGGTCGCATCGAGCAACAGCTGCAGCTTGTTGGTCAGATGCTCGTCGTACTGGCTGAGCGAATAGATGTCCTGGCGCAGGGTGCGGAGGTGGGACTGCGCCTCGCTAGTAAGCCAAACCGCGCCGCTATTCTCCACATATGGCACGATGCGCCCGATCCCGAGCAGGCTGTCGCGGATCTTCGAGGCGAGATCGCCGCTGCGGCCGATCCGCCGGAGGATGACGCGAAGATCGGCGGCGGCGCGCGCCGGGCGGCGATTGCTGCCGGTTTCGACCGGGCCGGCCCGGAAAAGCCGATGCGACACATTGTCGAGCTCTGCGGAGATGCGTTCGAGAATATCGGCGATGCGATCGACGATCGCATCCATCAGGCAAGCAAACGCCTCATGTGGGGTCGGGTGCATTCTTTGGGCGGCGGTCGTGAACGCGGTCGGCGTCTCAAAACGCACCGTGACGAAGTGCTGCGCCGTCAGAATAAAGCCGACCGGCGTCGATTGCGGATCGTCGGCAGCGGCGCGGTACACCAGCGGCGCGCTTAGGTAGAGGGTTCCATCCACGGTACGCAGCCGGCTCGACGCCTCGATCTCCGACAGATCCGCCAGGCTCGGCAGCTTCAGCGCGGTGGTGCGCTCGACAAAGGCGCTTTCCTCAGCACTGGGCTGCAACAGATCGATCCAGACGATGTCGGCCGGCAGCGCGGCCCTCCCGAGATCCTCGGGCGGCTTGCAGATGTCACCGGCACGCGAGTGTAGAATCAGCATGGCCGGGATTGTAACGGCTGGGCAGGCTCAAAGCCCACCACAACCGACGATGGCTCGCAGCATCGCGGCACGCCGTCACGGCCAGCGGTAGATGACCGTTTTATGACCCAGCGTGGGATGGGGCTGTGTATCGCTCGGCCGCAGTCCGTTGCGCGCGTAGAAGCGGCGTGCGCGATGGTTCTCGGCGGATGTTCTGAGCCACAGCCCGCCGGGCAATCTGGCCTTCGCCAAATCGAGCAGCAGCTGGCCAATCCCCGTCCCCTGTGCCTCGGGCGAGACAAACAGCTGGTCGAGACAGCCGGTCGCCCGCTTCAACGCCAGGAAGCCCACGAGATGGTCCTCGTCCCACGCCAGATGTGCCTCCCAACCGGCGGCGAGCTCTCGTCCGATGCGGTCGTAATTGCCGGCCTCGGTGGCGAGCCGCGCGACCGGCAGGCGGGTAGAACGCCAGCTGTCCAGCCAAAGCTTGGCCAACGGGTCGCGGTCCTCGTCGCGATACGGACGGATCGCGATGGGCACCGCGTCAGAGCCCGCCTTGAGCTGCGATAAACCCGACGACCCGGTCGAGCCCGTCGCCGGTCTTCAGATTAGTGAACACAAACGGGCGCTCGTCGCGCATGCGCTTGGCATCGCGCTCCATAACTTCGAGGCTGGCGCCGACCAATGGCGCGAGATCGATCTTGTTGATGACCAGCAGATCGGAGCGGGTGATGCCGGGGCCGCCCTTCCTCGGGATCTTGTCGCCGGCGGCGACATCGATGACGTAGATCGTCAGATCGGCGAGCTCGGGCGAGAAGGTCGCAGCCAGATTATCGCCGCCCGACTCGATCAGCACGATATCCACGGCGGGAAACAGCCGGGTCATCTCGGCAACCGCGGCCAGATTGATCGACGCATCCTCGCGGATCGCGGTGTGTGGACAGCCGCCGGTCTCGACGCCGCGGATCCTGTCCGGCGGCAGCGCCCCGGTTCGCGTCAAGAATTCGGCGTCTTCGCGCGTGTAGATGTCATTGGTGATCGCGACCAGCTCGAAGCGGCCGCGCATTCTTTTGCACAGCCCGTCCATCAGCGCCGTTTTGCCGGAGCCGACCGGGCCGCCGATCCCGACCCGCAGTGGATTTTTCGCCGGCCCTGCGCTCATGAGCGGAACAGCCGCGAATATTGCGTCTCATGCGCCATCG
>VAZR01000305.1 GCA_005888515.1 Alphaproteobacteria bacterium
GTTGGAGCGCAGCGGCGCCGATCTGATCTTCGATAACCTTGTCGAAGGCGGGGCGCATGTTGTCATTTCCTGGAATCGGCCCAATTTGGAGGCAATGGCGCGACCCGATGCCGCGGCGGCGGCCGCCGCATCGGCCGCGGCGCAATAAGGGATCGAGAGACAGCCGAGATGAATACGAGTGAACGACCCCTTCGGACCGGTGCGGAGGGGGAAGCCGCGCCTCTGCGCGGGCTTTCCGAAGCAGATCGAACGCTGCTGATCGTCGACGACGACGCGCCCCTGTGCCAGCGGCTCGCGCGCGCGATGGAGCGGCGCGGATTTGTCGTCGCCACCGCCGAAAGCGTCGCCACCGGCATGGCGCTGGCAAAGGCCAACCCGCCGGCTTTCGCGGTGGTCGATCTGCGCCTCGGCGACGGCAGCGGCCTCGACGTGGTCAGCGCCGTCCGCGGGGCGCGGCCCGGCGCCCGGATCGTGATGCTGACCGGCTATGGCAACATCGCCACCGCGGTCGCCGCGGTCAAAGCCGGCGCGCTCGACTATCTGCCGAAGCCGGCCGACGCCGATGCGGTCGAGCGGGCGCTGTTGGCCCAGGAGGGCGAGACGCCGCCGCCCCCGGAGGATCCGATGTCGGCCGACCGGGTGCGCTGGGAGCACATTCAGCGGGTCTTCGAATTATGCGACCGCAACGTCTCGGGGACGGCGCGGCGGCTCAAGATGCATCGCCGCACCTTGCAGCGGATCCTTAGCAAGCACGCGCCGCGCAGCTGAGCATGCCCCGCTTTAGGACCGTCGGATGAAATTGAATCGCTTTTTTCCGTCATGGCCGGGCTTGACCCGGCCATCTCGGGAGATCCGCGGGTCAAGCCCGCGGATGACGATTAATGAGTGAACGAGACTGCGCCTAGGACTTCGGTAGCTTGAACACCTGCCCCGGGTAGATCAAATCCGGGTCGCGGATCAGATCGCGATTGGCCGAGTAGATCGCGGTATAGCGCGGACCCTGGCCGTACATTCGGCGGGCGATCCACCACAGGCTGTTGCCGCGCTTGACGACATAGCTGCCGCTTTCGCCAAGCGCAGGCTCGGCCGGCGGCTCGAACGGCGCGGCGATCCGGCGAACCACGCTGCCATCCGCGGCGAGCTGATCGAGGCGCAACTCGAAACCGCCGGCGGTCGCCGGCCGCGGCGTCGCCAGTGACCATTTCCCGGCGGCGTTCGCCGTTGCGGTGCCGAGCGGCTGGTTGCCGGCATAGAGGTTGAGCCGCGCGCCGGGCTCGGCATGGCCGGACAGGACCAGCTTGTCGGTGCCGTCGTAATCGGCGGTGTCGAGCCGCAGCGGGCCGGCACCCGGCGCCGGTTGCGGCAGCTGCAAGGCCTGGGCCGGCTTGCCGGCATCCTCCGGCAGCAACACCGCCACCGCGCCGCCCTTGTCGCCGGCGGCAGGGGCCGGCACCGACAGGCCGACAACGTCTTGCGAGCGGACCGGGTCGGCGCCGTTGGGGCGGGCGGCTTCGAGGGCGAGCCGGCGGTCGCCGGACGGCATTGGCGCGGCTGGGACCAGCACCCATTCGCCGCGCTGGTCGGCGGTGACCTCGCCAATCGGCTTGTCGCCGTCGAGCACCCGCACCCGATCACCCGGCGCGGCGCGGCCGGCGATCACCGCCTGTCCGTCCGGGTCGATCTTGACGATGTCGAAACTGGGCGTCCGGTTCGGTGCGGCAGCCGCGGTCGGCGGCTTCGCGACCCCGGCGGGGGCCGGCGCCGGCGTCGCTGCGATCTGCGGCGCCGGCGGCAACAGCTGACGCGGCTCCGGCGTGCCGCGCAAACCGTAAATCGCGGCTGCCGCAAACACCAAGGCCGCCGCACCCGATCCGAGCCAAAGGCTGCGCTGCACCGCACCCTGCCTTAAAAGTTCCCCTGTCCGAGGGCAACTCTATGCCCCGCTCGGGGCGCTTGCAATCGCCTCCGGATCGGGCGAAGAGGCGGGCCACGCCCGCTGCTGAAGACGAGGACCGATGCCCCAGATCCGAAGTCTTTGCGTCTATTGCGGCTCTTCCAGCGCGGTCGACGAGAAATACCGCGCCGCCGCGACCGAGCTCGGCGCCAGCCTGGCCGCCGCCGGGATCGAGCTGGTCTATGGCGGCGGCCGGGTCGGGCTGATGGGCCTCCTGGCCGATGCTGTGCTCGCCGGCGGCGGGCGGGTGGTCGGGATCATCCCGGCAAGGCTGCGTGACGCCGAACTGGCGCATCACGGCGCCACCGAACTGGTGATCGCCGGGAGCATGCATGACCGCAAGCGGGGAATGGCCGAGCGGGCCGACGCCTTCGCCGTGTTGCCGGGCGGAACCGGCACCCTGGACGAGACCTTCGAGATCCTGACCTGGCGTCAGCTCGGCTTGCACGACAAGCCGATTTTCCTGGTCGACATCGCCGGCTATTGGCGGCCGCTAATCGCTTTACTGGACCACATCGTATCGCGCGGCTTCGCGTCGGCGCTGGTGCCGCAAATCCTGGAGATTGTGCCGAGTGTCCCGGCGCTGATGACGCTGCTGGCGGAGGTCTCGGGCGGCGATAAAACCCGATCCGAGCTCCTGTGAACCGCGGAGCG
>VAZR01000306.1 GCA_005888515.1 Alphaproteobacteria bacterium
AGGGCGTCGTCATCAATCTCGCGCAATGGCGGCTGTACTATTTCCCGCCCGGCGGCGGGCATGTCGAAACCTTCCCGCTCGGGCTCGGCGTCATCGGCCGCAAGACACCGTTGGGCGTCACGCGCGTCGTCAGCAAGGAGGCGAACCCGGCCTGGTATCCGCCGCCCTCAATCCGCGCCGAACGGCCGGAATTGCCGGGCGTCGTCCCGGCCGGACCCGACAACCCGCTCGGCGCCTACGCGCTGCATCTCGGCTGGCCGAGCTACCTGATCCACGGCACGAACAAACCCGATGGCGTCGGGCGCAATGTCAGCCACGGCTGCATCCGGCTTTACC
Source organism: Alphaproteobacteria bacterium (assembly GCA_005888515.1). Lineage (GTDB taxonomy): Bacteria > Pseudomonadota > Alphaproteobacteria > ATCC43930 > CGMCC-115725 > DATARH01. The sequence continues at coordinate 337 of VAZR01000306.1, forward strand.
CCGAGGACATCGAGCACGTGTTCAACGTCGTCAGCGTCGGCACGCCGGTGCGTTCCGTCGATCTCCCCGCCACCGCCGGATGGGGCGCCGACGGGCTTTACGTTCAGGTTTATCCGAGCAAGTCGCAGGTCGAGGAAATCTCCGTCGACCACCGTCCTACGCCCGAAACTGCGCAGGGCGTTGAGGCGGTCGTGCGCACCATCGCCGGCCGTTACGCCGAAACCGTCGATTGGAGCGCCGTCGCGCAGGCGGCGCGCCAGCGCACCGGCATGCCGGTGCGGGTCGCGCCGCGGCCGCCGGTCGGCGTCGCATCGGAGCGGCTGACCGACGGGCTCTACTACCCGCCGTCGCTGCGCCGCCTGCCATAGCACCGCGTCTTCCCGGCCTTGCAGGCCCGCCGCCTCTCCTAAACGCCGAGTGCAAGGCAGGGATGCTCGCGGAAAACAGCGTTCCCGAGCCGCGCTCCGATGCGTTATCCTCGCCCCGAGGAATTCCGGCGAATAGCCGCCCTGGAGGAGACGCAGAGGATGAGTGGAAACTACGCGCCGCTTAATTGCCTGAAAGGCGTTCGGGTCGTCGATCTGACCCAGTTCGAGGCCGGGCCGACCTGCACCGAAGCCTTGGCCTGGCTAGGCGCCGAGGTCGTCAAGATCGAGAACCCGAAGAGCGGCGATCCGGGGCGCCGCATCGCGGCCTCCGATCCGAACAAGCCCGACTCGTTCTATTTCAAGATTCTCAACGCCAACAAGAAATCGGCGACAGTCGACCTCAAGACCCCGCGCGGCGTCGAGCTCGTCAAGGAGCTGGTCAAAAAGGCCGACGTGTTCGCGGAGAATTTGGCGCCCGGTACGATCGAGCGCCTCGGCCTCGGCTACGATGTGCTGAAGGAAATCAACCCCGGCATCATCTACTGCCAGGTCAAGGGGTTCGGCGAGGGCAGCCCGTACGAAAAAAGCCTTGCCTTCGACATGATCGCGCAGGCCTCCGGCGGCACAATGAGCGTCACCGGCTATCCGGGCGAGCCGCCTGCCAAGCCCGGCTGCACGATCGGCGACACCGGCACCGGCATGCTGATGGCGATCAGCGTGCTCGGCGCCCTCTACGAAAAGAAGGCAACCGGCAAGGGCCGCCGCCTGCAATTGGCGATGCAGGATTCGGTGATGCACTATATCCGCACCTCGTTCGCGGTGATGAACCAGCAGGGCAACAAGACGGCGGCCCCGCGCATGGGAGCGCAGAGCACGTCGGGTGCACCGGCCCCGTGCGGCATCTACCCGACCAAGCCGTTCGGCTACAATGACTACGTCTACATCTTCTGCAGCCGCGCCAATCCCGAGCACTGGACCCGGCTGCTGAAGGTGATCGGCCGCGAAGACCTGATCGAGGACCCGCGCTTCGCCACCAACGAGGAGCGCAACAAGAACGAGGGCTTCATCAACGAAGTCATCACCGAGTGGACGAAGAACCACACAAAGGTCGAGGCCATGCAGATCATCGGCGCCGCCGGGGTGCCGGCCGGGGCCATCCATGACACGCTGGAGCTGCAGAACGACGAGAGCTTCCAAAAGCGCGGCATCATGCAGACGATGCAGCACCCGGACGGCGACTGGGTCTGCGAGACCTGGCCAGTGCGCTTCGACGGCAAGCCGCCCGAACTGAAGCCGTCGCCCAAGCTCGGCCAGCACACCGACGAGGTATTCGCCAGCTGGCTCAATCTGAGCAGCGGTGAGATTGAGAAGCTGCGGTCCGAAAAGGTGCTCGGCCAATAGGAATGCCGAACCCGGCGTACTAGCGAAGGGCGGCGCGTTACGCGCCGCCCTTTTGCTTTATCCCCCCAAGAAACCTAGGAGAGGAGACCCCCAATGGCGGAATTGTCCGGTAATGAAATCCTCGCCCGCTGCCTAAAGGCGCAGGGCGTCAAGGATTTGTTCTTCATCATGGGCGGGCCGATGCTCGATGCGGAATCGTGCTGCATCAAGGAAGGCATCCGCCTCATAGACACGCGCCACGAACAGGGCGCTTCCTACATGGCGCAGGCCTATTCGCGGGTGACGCAGGGGCCGGGCGTGTGCATGGCGGCGAGCGGCCCGGCGACCCTCAATTTCGGCACCGGGCTCGCCAATGCGCTGATCGATTGCTGTCCGGTCGTCGCGATCGGCGGGTCGAGCCCGATCAGCCAGTTCGGCCGCCAGGTCTTTCAGGAGATCGACCAGGTCAAATGCCTTGAAGGCCAGGTGAAATACGCCGACCGGGTGCACAATCTGAAGCGCATCCCGCAGCAGGTGAATTTCGCGTTCCAGACGGCGCTGCTCGGCAAACCGGGGCCGGTCTATCTCGATTTCCCCGGCGACGTGCTCTACTCCAAAGTGGAGGAAGACCAGGTCGATTGGAGTTATATCGTTCTCTGGTCGCACGCCTGGGACGAGATGAGGGCCTTTGTCGATAAGGCCGGGATCCCGTTCTATACGACGCCGCAGGGCCGCGGCGTCGTGCCGGACGACCATCCCTATTCCTACATGACGATGCGCTCGAACGCGTTCCAGGAAGCCGATCTGATCATCGTTCTCGGCACCCGGATGAATTACGTCATCGCGCATGCGGCGCCGCCGCGCTTCAACAAGGACGCGAAGATCGCCCGCATCGAGATCGATGCCGAGGAGCTTGGCCGCTCGGCCCGCAATGTCGATATCCCGGTTATGGGCGACTGCAAGAGCGTGCTGCAGCAGCTGATCGATGCGGTCGATGACAAGACCGCCGAGCGGTTCCAGGCCTGGCGGCAGAAATTGGCGGATGGCGAGGCGGCAAAGCGCACCCGGGCCGGCGGCAATTACCCGACTGATGGCGACATCCACCCCTTGCGGCTCTGCGAGGAGATCAAGAATTTCCAGAACCGCGACGCGATCCTGTGCGTCGATGGGCAGGAGATCCTCAATTTCGGCCGCCAGTCGATCCCGACCTTCACCCCGGGCCATCGCCTCAATTCGGGGCCGTTCGGCACAATGGGGGTCGGCCTGCCCTTCGCGGTCGGCGCCAAGGCGGCGAAGCCGAACAATCAGGTCATCTGCATGCACGGCGACGGCTCGTTCGGCCAGAACGCGATGGAGCTCGATACCGCGGTGCGGCACAAACTGCCGCTGCTTTGCGTGATCAGCCTCAACGGCGGCTGGACCGCCGACCCGGAGCGCAACAAGCCAGGCCGCGATCTTGGCTATACGCGGTACGACATCATGGCGCAGGGCCTCGGTGCTCATGGCGAATATGTCGAGAACCCCGAGGACATCCGCCCGGCCCTGGAACGCGCGCAGAAGAAGGTGGACGAGGGCATGGTGGCGCTGGTCAATGTCAAGACCGACTACCGCGCCCGCGCCACCACCGTGCGCTTCTCGAACTACATGACCTGAGTCCCTACACCTCGTGGTCGGAAAAGGGCGGCTTCGGCCGCCCTTTTTGTCGGTCAACAGCATATGATCGATTCAGGCGCTAGGAGGCTGTCATGCGAGGTGCGTTGCTGTTGTCGACGGCCCTGTGCTGCGCTGTGTTCGCGCTGCCGGCCGACGCAGTTGTCGTTACACCTGGTAAACATCAGCTCGGCGCCGGCCAAGCGATCATCAAGATCGCGCAGCCTCAGAAATGTCCGCCCGGCTCCTGGTGGATACCCGAGGGATATCAGCGGAAGGGCAAATGGAAGCCGGGCCACTGCTCGAAGGTGGTGACCCGTTCGAGCTGATCGCGACGGCGCTAGCTAACGCGCTTCGGGCGGTGTGCATTGGATCAAAACCGAGATCGCGCTGAGCACTGCCTGCGCCGTGCCGGCGGTTCGCGGCGCCGAAGGGAGCGGGATATGGTGCGCCGATAGCATCGCCTCGACATCGCTGCTCGGGATCGCCACTCCCATCTGCGGCCGGGCCTCGTCGCGGCCTATGACCATGCCGAGCAGCGAACCATCGGAGCCGATTACCGCGCCGCCGCTGTTGCCGGCGCGCAGTTTCGCGCGGATCACGAGGACCCTGTCGCCAGACGTCGCCGTGCTGTCCCCGATATATGATCCGCCGATCAGGACGGGTCGTAGGGGTTCTTCGGCGAGCACGCCAAACCCCAGCGTGAACACGTCGTCGCCGGGGCGCGGCGGCTCGCGGCTGAGGACCGCCGCGTCGCGCGGCACGTCGTAGCCGCCATAGAGCAGCGCTATGTCGCGCTTGGTATTGGATGCGATCAGGTCGCCGTGCCGCTCGATGCCGTCATGCGCCCAGATCGACACGTTGGCGCAGCCCGCAACGACATGCGCGCTGGTCAGCAGAAAGCCGTCGAGCGTCACGAAAAAGCCGGTCCCGCTCTTAACCCGGCCGCTTGTGCTGCCGGGCACGGGCGGGCCGGCGGCGGAAGGTAGGGCAATCGCCAGGGCGACCAACCCGCAGCAAAGCGCGGCCGCACAAACCGCCGCGCCGGCGCTGTATTGCCGACTACCTCGCCAACTCGTCAGCAAAAACCGTCTGGCGTCCCGGATCAGACGTCGCGCCACACGCCATCCGCACCTTTGCAGCGACGAGCCGACACGTTGGTCGCGGTATTGCCGTCGAGATCCGAATCGATCCGCGTGAAGTTATCGCAAACCTGCTTCGTCGCGGGTTCCGCGTAGCTGCTCAGCCGCTTGACCGTGATGCGATGCCGATGTCCATTCGACGGTGTCGCGTATTCCTCGGAGACCGGTTCGTAAGCCGAGGGCGGCAGCTGCAGCGGGCCCGGTGTTAATGCGGCTTGCTGGGCGATGACCTGGTCCAATGCGGCTTGCTGCGCTGCGAAGCGCTCGTAGGCGCGTTGCATGGCAATTTGCTGACATTGCGCGTCGGCCTGGGCACCGCTCATGCCGCCGAGCGCAAGACCCGACGTACCGCCGATCACGGCGCCCGACGCGCCGCCGAGCGCGTAACCGACGGCAGCGCCCATGATGCCACCGACCAGAGCGCCCGTCGCAGCATTGTTGACGCTGCAGTATTCCGGCATGCCGCTCGCGGCGGCCTGCTGCGGTGTCACCG
>VAZR01000307.1 GCA_005888515.1 Alphaproteobacteria bacterium
CCCGCAAATGCCGATGTTTGATCCGCTCCATAACTTGTCGGCATGACAGGCCGAATGGGTGTAGCATGGCGCGATGGAGCTGCGCAGCCTCGCCTATTTCGTCCGCATCGCCGAGCTCGGCAGCATCACCCGCGCGGCGGCGCATCTGCATCTGGCGCAGCCGGCGCTGACCCGGCATGTGCAGCGGCTCGAAGACGAGCTGGGGGTGCCGCTGCTGACCCGCGCCAATCGCGGCGTCAAGCTGACCGAGGCCGGCCAGAAGCTGCTCGAAAGCGCGGCGCGCATCCTGCGCGAGGTCGAGCGCACCGGCGACGAGATCCGGGCGCAGGACGCCCATCCGAGCGGCCGGATCATCTTTGGCATCACCCCGACCTTATGCCCGGTGCTGGTCCCGGAATTGTCATTGCGCATGCGCCAGGACTATCCGCGGATCGAGCTGAAGGCGGTGCATGCCGGCATGGTGCGGCTCGAGGAGTTCGTCATCGACGGCCGCGTC
>VAZR01000308.1 GCA_005888515.1 Alphaproteobacteria bacterium
AATATGCGCTGCTGGAACTGCTGAGCCTGCGCAAGGGAGCGATGCTGTCGAAGGAGGTGCTGCTCGAGCACCTGTATGGCGACGAGGAGGAGGCCGAGCTCAAGCTGCGCGTGTTTGTGCACAAGCTGCGCAAGAAGCTGGCGGAAGCCAGCGGCGGCGAGGACTACATCGAAACCGTGCGGGGCCTTGGCTATATGCTGCGCGACCCGGTCGAGCGGGCCCCCGAACCGCAGGGCGCCTGACCCCGGCTGCCCTGCCCGTCGAGAATTTCGGCCTAAGGTACTTTGGCGTGGTGACGATCGCCGCCCAAGGCGCATAAACTCGGCGCAGGGCTCCACCCGAAGCAGGAGCCGCATCGGAGGGGGCGCATGAAGCCGGAACGGGATGGGCGCATTGCGGCGCCCGAGAGCCGCCTGATCATCACACGGCGCGAGGTGCTTGCGGCGGCGGCGTTGGGGCTGGCGGCAGGGCCGGTTCGTCCGGCTTGGGCGGCGGCCGATGGCCAGCTGACCTGGGCCATTCACGTCTCGCTGGCGCCGGTGTGGTTCGAGCCGGCCGAGGCGTCCGGCATCATTACCCCGTTCATGGTGTTCTACGCGCTGCACGACGCGATGGTGAAGCCGATGCCTGGCAAGGCCTTGGCGCCGAGCCTCGCCGAGTCCTGGACCGCCGGGGAAGATGGCCGCAGCTATGATTTCGTGCTGCGCCAGGGCGCCAAGTTCCACAATGGCGATCCCGTCACCGCCGAGGACGTCAAATTCTCGTTCGAGCGCTACCGCGGCACCGCGCACGATCTGTTGCAGCAGCGCGTCGCGAGTGTCGAAACGCCGGATGCGCGGCATATCCGGTTTCAGCTGAAAGAGCCGTGGCCCGATTTTCTGCTGTTTTACGCGACGATGACCGGGGCCGGCTGGATCGTGCCGAAAAAGTATGTCGAGAAGGTCGGGGACGAGGGCTTCAAGAAGGCGCCGGTCGGTGCCGGGCCCTACAAATTCGTCTCGTTCAATCCCGGGGTCGAGCTGGTGCTGGAAGCCTTCGACCAGTATTGGCGCAAGCCGCCGAGCGTGAAACGCCTGGTGTTCCGCGTCATCGGGGAAGAATCGACGCGGCTTGCCGCGCTGAAGCGCGGCGAGGTCGACATCGCCTATTCGATTCGCGGCGAGCTGGCCGAGGACCTGCAGCGTACGCCGGGGCTAAGTTTGAAGCCGGCGATGGTGCAGGGCGTCTTCTGCATTTATTTCCCCGACCAGTGGGACCCAAAATCGCCGTGGCATGACGCGCGGGTGCGGCGCGCCGCCAGCCTGGCGATCGACCGCAAGGGCACCAACGATGCGCTGACGCTCGGCTACTCCAAGGTCACCGGCAACCCGATCGTGCCGGACGGCTACGACTTTTTCTGGCAGCCGCCGCCCGAGGCCGCCGAGCACGATCCGGAAAAGGCGAAAAAGCTGCTCGCCGAAGCCGGGTTCAAGAGCGGCTTCGACGCCGGCGATTTCAATTGCGACTCGTCCTATTCGAATATCGCCGAGGCGGTCGTCGACAACCTCGCCGCGGTCGGCATCCGCACCAAATTGCGGCCGATCGAGCGCGCTGCGTTCATCAAGGGGTTCAGCGAAAAGACCTACAAGAACATCATCCAGGCCGGGCCCGGCGCGTTCGGCAACGCGGCGACGCGGATCGAGGCGCATCTCGTCAAAGGCGGCGTGTTCTCCTATGGCAGCTACCCCGATATCGACGAATTGTACCGTCAGCAGGCGGTCGAGCTCGACCGCGCAAAGCGCGAGGCGATCCTGCACAAGATCCAGCAGATCATGACCGAGCGGGTGATCTACGCGCCGATCTGGCAGCTTGCGTTTATCAACGGCACCGGGCCGCGGGTCGGCGAGTCCGGCTTCGGCAAGATCGCGCTGTTCCCATACACCTCACCCTATGAGGACATCACGATCAAGAGCTGAGCCCCGCGTAAGTTTGGGTTTCCGGCGCTGGGCAAAAGTTGTTCCGCTTGCCAATCAAGAGATATCAATGAATGCCATTATGGCGGCCCCCGCTCGATTGTCGGTGGCGCCGATCCTCCGCAAAGCACTGGCGGCAAAAGATGAACTCGGGCTTCAGCCTGAAGCCGTCGACGGGCTCGCCTCGCTTTACTGCTCAGTGCAAGTTAATGAAGTGGCCACGGCACAAATGCTCGCCCGTCGTGAGCTTGATTTGTCACGTGCGCTCACTCAGGCGCCGTCGGATTCAACTGTGATACAGGCACTCATCACCGAGATCAACAAACTTCGAACAGATCTTGAGGCACGAGCTATTACTGCATTGGAAAGCCTCCGCAAGCTGTTGACAAGCGATCAGTTCTCAAAAGTCCTCTCTCTATATGATGTTGATGAAAGCTATTCTCTTGAGATAACTACCGCCGTAGAATCATATCTGGATCAAAAGCTAAAAGATAAGGACGTGGTTGAGGTAGAGATTGCCTCTAAAGTTGCAGATCGCCTGCTCAACTGGACTAAGGTGTTCGCGTTTTTTATAGCGATCCCGGCTTCTATAATCATAATCGGCCTTACGGTAGTCGGGATCGAAAAGGTCTCGGATATGAACACTGTTATCAAGAATGGAGAGAACCAGCTACAAGAAACACTTAAAGCGGCGATACGAATGCCGAGACAATCGAAAAGCGAGTCGCAGATCTTAAAATTTATTCAGATAAACAGTTTGCGGAACTTAATAGCAAAACTGAAAACCTGAGATCTGACGTAAACAACCTCAAGGATTGCGTCTACGGCAAGGCGGCGGCCCCAACTGAAGCGGCAAAGTCCGCGTTGCAGACCGCCCTGCGCGCGTTCGAGAAACACATGAGAGACATCGGATTTCCGGCAAACGTGCCATCACCCAGGCTCGAAATCGAGCCGCCGGATATGCTATCGGGCACGTTTGCCTACTATGATCCCGGCAAACACCGCGGCGACCAACGTGTCGTCTTAAGCTTGTGCGCTGCGGGCGAGCCCGGAATGGCGTTTCGGGAATACGGCCACCATGTCGCCCTCAACTCCCTCGGCTTCGACACCTGTCAAGCCAGGTACAGCACAAGCATCGGCAGATTCGGCGGCAATGATTAATCTTGAGAACAACACGAAGCTGAATGAAGCGGATACCACCACGGATTACGAGGCAATGTATAAGGTGGGTGAGGCATGGGGAGGTCTATTCTGGGATATACGTAAGGCTCTCGGACGCGATTTGGCGGACCGGATACTGCTCTCAGCTTGGCGGGGGCTGCCAGCACCAAATGCACAACCGCATCAGTACGCGACCAAAATGGCACAGAAAATTCTCGCCGAGATTCGCGCGAAAGCAGATCGCCAGAAGGAACCCGAGATCCGCTCTCTTCTCGAACAGCGCTCACTCAAAATCTGAGAGCCGCGGATGCGGTCTGATGAACAATCTGCTGCGCCGAAAAATATTGGGAGGCGTCATGACATCGTCACTCGATCACAATGCACCCGGCATCAGCCGCCGCGATCTCCTCGCTTTTGCCGCGCTCGGTTTCACCGCGGGCGCGCCATCCCTCTCGTTCGCGGCGCCGCAAGGGCAGCTGACCTGGGCAGCGCATATTTCGCTGGCGCCGACCTGGTTCGATCCGGCCGAGACCTCCGGGATCATCACCCCGTTCATGGTGCTGTACGCGCTGCACGACGCATTGGTGAAGCCGATGCCCGGCCAGGCTTTGGCGGCGAGCCTCGCCGAATCCTGGACGGCTGCCGAGGATGGGCTCAGCTACGACTTCGTGCTGCGCAAAGGCCCGCTGTTCCACAACGGCGAGCCGGTGACCGCCGAGGACGTCAAGTTCTCGTTCGAGCGCTATCGCGGCGCCTCCCACGACATGATGAAGGCGCGCGTCGCGGTAATCGAAACGCCCGACGCGCAGCACGTGAATTTCCGGCTCAAGGAGCCGTGGCCCGATTTCCTGACCTTCTACGGCAGCGCCACCGGGGCGGGCTGGATCGTCCCGAAGAAATACGTCGAGAAGGTCGGCGAGGACGGGTTCAAAAAGGCGCCGATCGGCGCCGGACCCTACAAATTCGTGTCGTTCAACCCCGGCATCGAACTGGTGGTCGAGGCGTTCGACGGTTATTGGCGCAAGGCGCCGACCATCCAGCGCGTCGTGATCCGGAGCATCCCCGACGAGTCGACGCGGCTGGCGGCGCTGAAGCGCGGCGAAGTCGACGGCATCTACTGGGTCACCGGGGAACTCGACGAAGTATTACAGCGCACTCCAGGCCTCAAGCTCGCGGTGAGCCATACCGCGTCGCAATGGCTTTATTTCCCTGAGCAGTGGGACCCAAAATCGCCATGGCACGATCTGCGGGTGCGGCAGGCCGCCAATCTCGGGCTCGACCGGCCCAACATCAATCAGGCGATCCAGCTGGGCCATGCGCTGTTGCATGACAACGCTTTCGTGCCGGCGCACTTCGCCTTCTATCGAAAGGCCCCGCCGCCGCCCTTCGACCCGGCCAAAGCGAAGCAGCTGCTGGCGGAAGCGGGCCATCCCAACGGTCTTGATGCCGGCCCGCTTTACTGCGATGCAGCGTTCTCGAACGTTGCCGAGGCGATGGCGAACAGCCTACGCGAGGTCGGCATCCGGGCGAATCTTCGGCCAATCGAGCGGGCAGCGTTCTACAAGAGCTTTTCCGAGAAGAAGTACAACGGCCTGATCATGGGTGGCAGCGCCGGTTTCGGCAACGCCGCGACCCGGCTCGAGGCGTTCGCCGTCAAGGGCGGCTCCTACGCCTACGGCAATTACCCCGACATCGACGCGCTGTTCCAAAAGCAGGCCGGCGAGCTGGATCACGCAAAACGTGAGGCGCTGCTGTTCCAGATTCAGCAGCTTGTGCAGGAAAAGGTCATCGCGGCGCCGCTCTGGCAATTGGCGGCGCTGAGCGGCGTCGGGCCGCGGGTCGGCGAGTCGATGATCGGGGCGATCGGAGGCGATCCCTGGACCTCGCCCTATGAAGACATGACGCTGAAGCCGGTCTGAACGCGATCGTCCTATACCTGCGGGTGGATGACACGGACGGTTCGTCGGACCTAGACTGCTCGCAAGGCTCCCTCTCAACAGGAGCCGCATGGAGCAGGATATGGCATCGTCTCATGGGGACGCCGGGAGCAATGCGCCCGGCCGCAACGGGATTCATGTAAGCCGCCGCGACGTTCTTGCTCTCGCCGGTCTTGCCGTGACCGCCGGCATGCCCGGGCGGCTCATCGCCGCGCCGCAAGGACAGCTGACCTGGGGCGTTCACATCTCGCTGGCGCCGACCTGGTTTGACCCGGCCGAGACGCCGGGCATCATCACGCCTTTCATGGTCATGTACGCGTTGCACGACGCGTTGGTGAAACCGATGCCGGGGCAGCCGATGGGGGCGAGCCTGGCGGAATCCTGGTCGGCATCGGAAGACGCGCTGGTCTATGATTTCGTGCTGCGCGACGGCATCAAATTCCACAATGGCGAGCCGGTCACCGCCGAGGACGTCAAGTTCTCGTTCGAGCGCTACCGCGGCACCTCGCACGATTTGATGAAGGCGCGCGTCGCCTCGGTCGAGGCCCTCGATAAGCGGCATGTCCGTTTTACGCTCAAGGAGCCGTGGCCCGATTTCATGGTGTTCTATGCCACCGCGACCGGCGCCGGCTGGGTGGTGCCGAAGAAATACGTCGAACAGGTCGGCGAGGACGGCTTCGAGAGAGCGCCGGTCGGCGCCGGGCCCTACAAGTTCGTGTCGTTCAATCCCGGCATCGAACTGACGCTGGAAGCCTTCGACGGCTATTGGCGCAAGAAGCCGAGCGTCAAACGACTGGTGTTCCGCTGCATCCCGGACGAGGCGACCCGGCTCGCCGCGCTGAAGGGGGGTGAAGTCGACATCGTTTATTCGATTCGCGGCGAGCTCGCCGAAGAGCTGCGCTCGACACCCGGATTGACCCTGAAACCGTCGGTGATATCGCGACGGCATCAACCAGGCGCTGACCCTCGGCTATTCCCGGCTGACCGGCAATTCGTTCGTGCCGGACACCTTCGATTTCTACTGGCAACCGCCGAAGCCGGTCTATGACCCTGCGAAAGCCAAGCAGCTCCTGGCCGAAGCGGGCCATCCCAACGGCTTCGACGCCGGCGAATTTTATTGCGATGCGTCCTATTCCAATCTCGGCGAGGCGATCGTCAACAATCTGCGCGAAGTCGGCATCCGCATCCGGCTGCAGCCATTCGAACGCGCCGCCTTCTTCAAGGGCTACTCGGAGAAGAAGTACAAGAACCTGATCCAGGGCGGCAGCGGCGCCTTCGGCAACGCCGCGACCCGGCTCGAAGCCTTGGCGGTCAAAGGCGGGACCTACGCCTATGGCAGCTACCCCGAGCTCGACGAGCTGTTCAAGCAGCAGGGCGCCGAGCTTGACCAGAAAAAGCGGGCCGCGATCCTCGAAAAAATGCAGCAGATCGTGCACGAGCGCACGATGTACGCACCGATCTGGCAGCTCGCCTTCATCAACGGCCACGGGCCGCGGGTCGGCGAGTCCGGTTTCGGGCTGATCCCGGGTTTCGCCTATACCGGACCCTACGAGGACATAACGCTGAAAGCCGGTTAGGCCATGACATAGCTGCCCGGCTACATAATCGGTTGGAGCGGCTCCACTCTCCCGAGAAGAGCGGCGACATCAGCGCGCGCCTGGTCTAAATTCGCCGCAAGGCTCCGTCACGAGAGCCCCGACGGGAGGAACATCCATGGAGACGACACCCGCCGGGCGTGGCATGACCCGCCGCGATATGCTGGCGCTGGGAGCGCTCGGCTTCGTGCTCGGGATGCCGGACACAACGCAAGCCGCGCCGGCCGGGCAGCTCAGTTGGGGCGTGCCGATCTCGCTGGCGCCGACTTGGCTCGATCCGGCGGAGACGCCGGCGATCATCACCCCCTTTGTGGTGCTGTACGCGCTGCACGACGCCATGGTGAAGCCGATGCCCGGTCAGCCGCTGGCGCCGAGCCTGGCTGAGTCCTACACCGCCGCGGAGGACGGGCTCAGCTACGATTTCGTGCTGCGCCACGGCGCCAAGTTCCATAACGGCGAACCGGTGACGGCCGAGGACGTGAAGTTCTCTTTCGAGCGGTATCGCGGCGCCTCGCACCAGATGATGAAGAGCCGCGTCGACGCGGTCGAGACCCCTGATCCGCGGCACGTCCGCTTCAAGTTCAAACAGCCGTGGCCCGACTTCCTCACCTTTTACGGCAGCGCCACCGGCGCGGGCTGGATCGTACCGAAGAAATATGTCGAGAAGGTCGGCGAGGACGGCTTCAAAAAAGCGCCGATCGGCGCCGGCCCCTATAAATTCGTATCGTTCAATCCTGGAATTGAACTGATACTGGACGCGTTCGACGGCTATTGGCGCAAGACACCGAGCATCAAGCGCCTGGTGCTCAAATCGATTACCGATGAATCGACGCGGCTGGCCGCCCTCAAGCGCGGCGAGATCGACATCGCCTATAATATTCGCGGCGAACTCGCCGAGGATCTCCAGCGCACTCCGGGGCTCGCCCTCAAACCGGTCTACGCCCCGTTCGGCGTGGCT
>VAZR01000309.1 GCA_005888515.1 Alphaproteobacteria bacterium
GTTCATGGCGCAGGTCGAGGAATTGTCGTTGTCCCCGACCGGCGAGTCGCCGAGTTTGGGGCGGCTGCGCAAGCGAATGACGGACGCCGAGCGCAACGCGCTCACCGAGCGGGATGCGCTGATCGGCCGGCCGGACGAGATCATCCGCCGTATCAAGCGGCTGCAGGAAGGCGGCATCGAATACGTCATGGTGATCGATTTTGCCGGCTCCATCGATCACCTGCGCACCTTTGCCCGCGAAGTGATGCCCGCCTTCGCCACGAGCTGACAAAAACCGCCGTTGCGGATCAGCGGCGGTGGAAGAAGCGGCGTGCACCGGAAACCGTATTCAAAACGTGCTCATCCACGTTGCGCGCCGGATCGGGACAATCACCCGTCCTCCGGCCCGGCCGGGGACGTCGCAAATCGCGCCAAGGCGTTGCCGTCGGTCTTGCCGGTAGGCAGCGATGGCAATTGCGGCAGGACTGTCAGCTTCGAGGGGCGCAACGTCATCGGCAGGCTTGCGGCGAGCCGGCACCGCAACGCCGCGACCAGAGCGTCATGGTCGGGTATAAGCGAGGCGACAAACCCGTGCAGCGTCACCGAACCAGACCCCGGCACCGCAACGACGGCGGCATCGGTGACCCCCGGTTGGGTGCGTAAGACGGCCTCGATCTCCGCCGGCTCGATGCGGACGCCGTTGATCTTCACTTGGCGGTCAACGCGGCCGAGCAGTCGCAGCATGCCGTCCGGCTGCACTTGCAACAAATCGCCGGTGCGAAAACAGCGCCAGCCCGGTCGGTTCGGAACCGGCAACATGCTGCCGGGCACGGTGCGCCCCTGCCGCCATTCCCCCAGCGCGAGATAGCGGCCCCGCAAGACCAGCTCGCCGGGTTCCCCCGGGCCGACGGGCCGGTCAGCCTCGTCGAGCAATGCGTAATCGTGGTTGGGCTGCGGCATCCCGACAGCGACCGTCGCTTCCGGCCCGCGGTCATCGGGTGGGACCTGCCAGCTCGCCACGAACAGCGCCTCGGTCGAGGCATAAGTGTGCAAGACCGCACAATCTGGCGGCAGCGACCGGCGCAATGCCATAACATCGGCACGAGGCAATCCCGCGGCACCGATCCGCACGTTGCGCATCGCCGCGAACGCCGCCGGGGCTCGCTCCAACGACAGCAGCACGCGAAGCATCGGCGGCTGCAAAACAGCGCAGGTGACGCGTTCCCGCTCGATGAGCCTCAGCGTCGTGCCGGCGCCGTCTTCGGCGAACGAGGTCAAGACAGACCGCGCGCCGCACGCCAGAGCGCCGAGCAAGGCGGAGAGCCCCGCGCCGGCGAACGGCCCCGACGGCATCACGAAACAGTCGGTCCGTCTCAACCGCATGTCATCAATGTTGGAAAACGCGCGGTACAGCACCGAGCGAGCCGACAGCACAATCCCTTTGGGACGACCGGAGCTGCCGGAGGTCATGTGGACGCTGAGCGGCGCGTCCGGATCCGGGGCCGCGTCGGGCCGCCAGAACCGGTCAGGACCGGCCAAGACATCGGCCAGCATCAGTGCCGGCGCGTCGTACTGAAGCGGCGGCATTTCGGCCAGCAGCAAGGCAGCTGGTGCGAGGTCCATGAGCAACTCACGCTGCCGCAGCGCAGGATTGGCCGGATCGAGGACGAGACACACCCGGCCGGAGATCAGGCAGCCGATCAAAGCGGCGATGGCTTCCGGCCGTCGCGGCAGCAGGCACGCAACCGCCTCGCCGGGCGCGATCCGCCCGGCCAGCGTGGCCGCGGTGTTCTGTGCAATGCGCAGCAGGTCGCTGAATCGCAGCGCGCCACTGCGGCCGACGAGCGCGACAGCGTCCGGATCATTCGCGGCGCCCTGGCGCAGTAGCTCCAATAGCGGGGTCTCGCAAAACGTTTCGATGCCCTCACGACGCTCGGCGACTTTGGCGCCCGGCAGACCCCAGATCGTGTCGTCGTTCAGGCGCGCATTCGGCATCGCTCATTCCTCCGGCAGCGCATCTGAAATGAGTTCAACGATGTCGCGAACCCGGTGAAGCCGCTCCAGCGCGACAACGTCGATCTCAATAGAGAATTGCTCTTCCAGCAGCGCTATCGCTTGTAAAAGGCGCAGGCTGTCGATGTTCTGAATGTCGGCTAACGGCAGGTCCTGCGGTAGGGCGACCGCGGCCCGCTCGCAGACCCGGCACAGCATGTCGGAGACCGCCCTCGCAATGACCTCGGGCCTCGGGCTATGCCTGGGTCGGCGCTTGCTCATGACACGTGTCGCTTGCTGGCTTGTGCTCAGCTCGCCCGATGCAGTTTGAGCGTCTCGGAACACAATGCCGCCCACTCGTCGAACGGCCCGTGGGGAATAACAAATCTTTCCAGCCGGCCCGCATAAAGCCGGTCGGCCAGCTTCTCCACCCTACACGCCTCGGCCCGATCGTTCCGCGTGACACAGAGCAGCGAGGCCGGTCCGATGGCGCGCATGGCCGCTTGCAACCGGCGCATCTCCGCCAGACCGAAGCCAGGATTGGCGCTTTTGAACACAAAGATGCGCCTTGAATCCGCTATGTCGCGCAGCAGTTTGCGC
The DNA here is from genome assembly GCA_005888515.1 of Alphaproteobacteria bacterium. Lineage (GTDB taxonomy): Bacteria > Pseudomonadota > Alphaproteobacteria > ATCC43930 > CGMCC-115725 > DATARH01. Next base: position 2,572 of record VAZR01000309.1, read on the forward strand.
CGCAAAAGCCGCAGCGTCGCACAACCGTGGTGTAGCAGCTCGGCGACGCCCTTCTCGTCCCGCGGTTCGATGACGGTGGTGTGCAGTCGCAGATAAGGAGTCTGGATTCGGTAATCCATCTCTGTCCATGCCACCCTCGTCGTGGCGGGGTCGCCCAGCCCCTCGAACCGGCACTCCAAGCCGCGCGCGACATCCTCGTAGGTGGTACCGGACCAGCGCAGCAGGCTCAGCGGGAGCTCGACACCATAATGCCGTTGCGCCAGCGCGAGTTCGCAATTCTCGCCGAGGCTGTCGAATGCGCTGAGCGCTGCCGCCTGAGGCCCGAGCGGCATCGCGGCGAAGCTGCCGTCCCATTCCTTCAGGTTTAGATAGAGACGCGTTGCGCCCCGCCACGGCGGAAACAGGCTTGGCGGCAAGGCCGCGTTACCGTCGAATCTGCTGAGCGCCGCCGCCTCGGGCCCGAGCGGCGTCGCGGCGGAGCTGCCGTCCCATTCCTTCAGGCTTAGATAGAGACGCGTTTCGCCCCGCCACGGCGGAAACAGGCTTGGCGGCAGGGCCGCGTTACCGTCGGTCCACCGGAACATCCTGTCGCTGGTTGCAGGTTGTTCGACATGTTGGAACCCGTCGATGAATGCGGACGAGTCAACCGGGGTATCGATCGTCGCTCCGCCCCGTTCCCAGGAAACACCCAGCAAGGCGACCCCCAATCGCCGCCGGTCCACGGGGTGGCCGAAATCGACGGGCCGGCCGAAGCCGGAGAGGATACGGATTTCCCGCGCCGGCAATGCGACGTGAAATAGCAGCCTGCCGTCCTGCAAGGTTTCCGGCAAACTCGGCAGACCGTCGACCAGCAGCGACACGGGCATGCGCCGAGATTAGCGCGCCTTGGGTA
>VAZR01000077.1 GCA_005888515.1 Alphaproteobacteria bacterium
AAGCGCAGCGCGTTCCGCCGAACCCTGCCTCGCGGCCTGAAAATCCGCGTCCCGGCGAAAGCCGGGACCCACTCTTCAGTACCTCGGAAGCGGGCCAGTGGGTCCCGGCTTTCGCCGGGACGCCAGCTTATCTAAAGGACAGAAACCACCAGGAAAAAGGCGGCGGAATGCGCTGCGCTTTTCCGCCCTACAAGCTGAGTGGTGAGGGCCGCCTACTCCCGCAGATCCTCGAAGAATTCCTTGACGCGGGCGAAGAAACCTTCGCTTTCCGGGTTGGTCTTGCGGTTCTCACCCTCTTTTTCGAATTCGCGCAGCAATTCCTGCTGACGTTTGCTCAGGTTGGTCGGCGTCTCGACGATCGCATGGATGTACATGTCGCCGCGCAGATTTGAGCGCAGCACGGTCATGCCCTTGCCGCGCAGCCGGAACTGGTGGCCCGATTGGGTACCCGGCGGCACGGTGACCCGGGTGCGGTTGCCCTCGACGGTCGGCACCTCGATCGAGCCGCCGAGCGCGGCGGTCGTGATCGGGATCGGCACCCGGCAGAAGATGTTGGCGCCGTCGCGCTGAAAGATCGGGTGCTGCGCGATGCTGACAAAAATGTAGAGATCGCCCGCGGCGGCGCCGTGCTGCCCTGCCTCTCCCTCGCCGGCGAGGCGGATCCGGGTGCCGTCCTCGACCCCGGGCGGGATGTTGACCGACAGCGTCTTCTCGCGCCGTAACCGTCCCTGTCCGCCGCAGGCGCGGCACGGCTTGTCGATCGTCTGCCCTGATCCCTGGCAGGTCGGGCAGGTGCGTTCGATCGTAAAAAACCCCTGCTGCGCCCGAACTCTTCCGTGACCTTGACAGGTGCGGCAGGTCGCCGGGCGGGTGCCGGGTTCGGCGCCATTCCCCTTGCAGGTGTCGCACTGGGCGAAGGTCGCGACACGGATGGTCGTCTGCTTGCCGCGAAACGCGTCCTCGAGCGAGACTTCGAGGTTGTAGCGCAGATCGCTGCCGCGGGCGGGGCCGGCCTGCGAGCGGCGGCCGCCCATCGCGCCGAACATCTCTTCGAAAATATCGGCGAAGCCGCCGGAAAACCCGCCGCCGAATGGAAAATCGCCGGGGCCGCGGCTGCCGTTCTCGAAGGCGGCGTGGCCGAACCGGTCATAGGCTGCCCGCTTCTGATCGTCCTTCAGGACGTCATAAGCCTCGTTGATGTCCTTGAATTTCTGCTCGGCGGTCTTATCGCCGGCATTGCGGTCGGGGTGAAACTGCATCGCGAGCTTGCGGTAAGCTCGCTTCAACTCATCGGCATCCGCCGATTTCGACACACCCAGAATGTCGTAAAAGTCCTGCTTCGCCATTCTTCGACAAACGCCCGGCCAAGGATCAGGTGAGAGATCCCCCGGAAACCAGCCTATGCCGGACCCGGGGGATCATAGCCATCAGGATCGGCAGCTCAGGCGGAGCCGCGCTTCTTCTGATCGTCGACTTCCTCAAAATCGGCGTCAACGACCTTGTCGCTCCCCGGACCACCGGCTGCACCGCCGGCACCGGTGCCCGCACCGGCACCGCCTTGCGGACCGCCGGGGCCGCCTTCGCCGCCGGCAGCCTGCTGCGCCTTGTACATCGCTTCACCGAGCTTCATCGCGACCTGGGCCAAAGCTTCGGTCTTGGACTTGATCTGCTCGACATCGTCGCTTCCGATCACATCCTTCAGGGCCTGGATCGCGCTCTGCACAGGCGCGCGTTCGCTTTCGGAGATTTTGTCGCCGGCTTCCTGCAGCGTGCGTTCCGTGGTGTGGATCAGCGCGTCGGCCTGGTTCTTGGCCTCAACCAGCTCGCGGCGCTTCTTGTCCTCGCTGGCATGCGCCTCGGCGTCCTTGACCATCTTGTCGATATCGGCTTCCGACAGCCCGCCCGACGCCTGGATACGGATCTGCTGTTCCTTGCCGGTCGCCTTGTCCTTGGCCGAGACATTGACGATACCGTTGGCGTCGATGTCGAAGGTGACCTCGATCTGCGGCATGCCGCGCGGCGCCGTCGGGATGCCGACCAGATCGAACTGGCCGAGCAGCTTGTTGTCGGCCGCCATCTCGCGCTCGCCCTGGAAGACGCGGATCGTCACCGCGGTCTGGTTGTCCTCGGCGGTCGAGAAGGTCTGGCTCTTCTTGGTCGGGATCGTCGTGTTGCGATCGATCAGCCGGGTGAAGACGCCGCCCAACGTCTCGATGCCGAGCGACAGCGGCGTCACGTCGAGCAGCAGGACGTCCTTGACCTCACCCTTCAGCACGCCGGCCTGGATCGCCGCGCCGACCGCGACCACCTCGTCCGGGTTGACGCCGCGATGCGGCTCGCGGCCGAAGAATTGTTTGACGGTCTCGATGACCCTCGGCATGCGGGTCATACCGCCGACCAGGATCACCTCATCGATCTCCGACGCCTTGACCCCGGCATCTTTCAGCGCGCTGCGGCACGGCTCGACGGTCTTCTGGATCAGATCGTCGACCAGTTGCTCGAGCTTGGCGCGCGACAGCTTGATGTTGAGGTGCTTCGGCCCGTGCTGGTCGGCGGTGATGAACGGCAGGTTGACGTCGGTCTGCACCGAAGAGGACAGCTCGATCTTGGCCTTCTCGGCCGCCTCTTTCAGGCGCTGCAGCGCGAGCTTGTCATTGCGCAGGTCGATGCCCTGCTCCTTTTTGAACTCGTCGGCCAGGTAATCGATGATCTTCTTGTCGAAATCCTCGCCGCCGAGGAACGTGTCGCCATTGGTCGATTTGACCTCGAACACGCCGTCGCCGATCTCGAGGATCGAAATATCGAAGGTTCCGCCGCCGAGGTCATAGACCGCGATCGTGCCGGTACCCTTCTTCTCCATACCGTAGGCGAGCGCGGCGGCGGTCGGCTCGTTGATGATGCGCAGCACTTCGAGCCCGGCGATGCGGCCGGCGTCCTTGGTCGCCTGGCGCTGACTGTCGTTGAAGTAGGCCGGGACGGTGATGACCGCCTGCGTAACCGGCTCGCCGAGATAGGCCTCGGCGGTCTCCTTCATCTTCTGCAGGATGAAGGCGCTGATCTGTGAGGGCGCGAATTTCTTGCCGCGGCTCTCGACCCAGGCGTCGCCATTGTCGCCGGGGATGATCTTGTACGGGACGAGATCCATGTCCCGCTTGACCATCGGGTCGTCCATGCGACGCCCGATCAGCCGCTTGATCGCGAAGAACGTATTTTCGGGGTTGGTGACCGCCTGGCGTTTTGCGGCCTGGCCGACCAGGCGCTCGCCGGATTCGGTGAAGGCGACCATCGAGGGCGTCGTCCGGCCTCCCTCAGTGTTCTCGATGACTTTGGCGGCGGACCCCTCCATCACGGCGACGCAGGAATTGGTCGTGCCGAGATCGATACCAATAACTTTGCTCATGGACACCTCTTATCAAAAGCAGAACCGAACGGCCCCGGAAGGCACCGTTTCGATCCCCCGGGAAGTGTCGGCAGCCCCCGATGCATTGGGGGCTGCGACGCAGGCTATATATGTGTGGGGAGCGGCGCGCCTGCAACGGGCGGGCCGGCTTCCGCCGTCGCATTCAGGGCTGCCGCCGCGTGATCGTCTCCGCCAGCTATCGTACCGACATTCCGGCATTTTATGCGGACTGGTTCATGCGCCGGCTGCGTGCCGGCTATTGCCGGGTCGCCAATCCCTATGGCGGCGGCACCTATGAGGTCGCGCTGACCCCGCAGGCGGTCGACGGCTTTGTCTTCTGGACCCGCAACATGCGGCCGCTGATGGCGGATTTGGACGAGATCCGACGGATTGCGCCGTTTGTCGTGCAGTTTACCCTGACCGGCTATCCGCGCGCCCTCGAAAGCTCGGTTGTCGCGGTGCCTGAGGCGGTGGCGCAACTGCGCGAGCTGCGCCGCCGTTTCGGGCCGCGCGCCGCGGTGTGGCGCTACGATCCTCTCGTGTTCGCCGCCGGGATGGATTCCGAAGCGCATGCCGTCGGGTTCCCCATGCTGGTGCAGGCGCTGGCGGGTTCGGTCGACGAGGTCGCGCTGTCGGTCATGACCCCCTACCGCAAGAGCCGCCGCAACCTCGACCGCGCCGCCCGCCGGCACGGTTTTGCGTGGCATGATCCGCCGACCGAAGAAAAGCAAGCACTGCTCGCGCGGCTCGCCGGCGTCGCTATCGAACACGGGCTAGCGCCCACCCTGTGCAGTCAGCCCGAATTGCTGGTGCCGGGGCTCGGCGAAGCGCGCTGCATCGATGCCGAGCGGCTCTCCGATGTGGCTCAGCGCCCGCTGGCCGCGCGCGAGAGCGGCAACCGGCCGGGCTGCCGCTGCGCCCTGTCGCGCGATATCGGCGCCTACGACACCTGCCCGCATGGCTGCGTCTATTGCTATGCGGTGGCTGACCGGGACCGTGCCGTCGGCAATTTCCGGGCGCATGATCCCGAGGCGGATTGCCTGATGCCACTGGCGCGAAGGCCGACGGGGCCCGTTCAGACAGTGGCCGCTACCGGCGCGGCGAGCCGCTGATACACGGCGAAATAACGCTCGACCATATGGTCGAGCGAGAATTGCCGGCGAGCGGCGGCGCGGCATTGCTCCGGGTCGATGGTTTCGGCCGCAACGATTGCCTCGGCCATTTCCCGGGCGTCGTTGACCAGAAACCCGGTTACCCCCGGCTCGACAATCTCGGCAAGCGCGCCCGCCGGAAAGGCGACGACCGGGGTGCCGCAGGCGAGCGCCTCCATCGCCACCAGCGAGCCGGTTTCGGCGACGAGGCTCGGCACCAAGAGGCCGCGCGCCGCCGAAAGAAGGCGCCGCTTGCGGGCGAAGCCGATCGGCCCGAGAAAGCGAGCAGTGGGGCCAAGCCGCGGCCGGATCTGCTCGTCGAAGTACCTTTGATGATAAGGATATGGGAACACCTGCCCGGCGATCAGCAATGGCACCCCAGCCAGAGCCGCCGCGTCGAGCGCCAGATGAAACCCCTTTTCCGGGCAGATCCGCCCCAGCGCCAGTGCGAATTTGCGCTTGGCATGGCGCGCGCGCAGCCGCTCGATCGGCACCCCACCCCGGATCGGCGGCAGCATGTTGGGCAGCGCTGGGAAGGTTCGCTGCTGCGCCGTGGAGACGCAATTGAACCAGGTTTGCGGGCGCGCCGGCGTAACGGCGCCGGGCGGATAGAATTCGGCCGGCAGATGCAGCGTGACCAAGCTTGGGATGCCGGGCGCCGGCAGATGTTCGGCGAAATCGACGCCGTGGGCGTGGATCAGATCGACCGGCCAGCGCGCCAGCGCCTCGGCGATGGCCTCGCGCTGCCGCTGCTGCACGGCCGCACGCACCGCGTCGGTGATCGGGCTTGGCAACGGCATGGTCGGGACCAGGGTTCCGGCGGTCCGCGATCCCTGCGGCGCGACGACGATCGAGCGATGGCCGGCAGCGACAAGCGCGTGATCGAGCGCCGACAAGACCTGCTCGGCGCCGCCTGCGACATCCGGCCCGACCGGCGCCAAGGAATAGCCGATGCTCAGGACCTTCAGCGGCATCGCCCGTTGCTGTCATTGCGAGGAGCGCAGCGACGAAGCAATCCCCTCGAAAGGAGCATCGCCGGAAGGAGATTGCTTCGCTTCGCTCGCAATGACATCTCCTAATCGAGGCCGAGGTCGCCCAATGCCGCCGCAGCAGCACGCCGCCAATCTGCGCCGGTAATTCCCCAATCCAGGGTCTCGTAATGCAACTCGCCGGGATGCGGCGGCGAACAGAAATCGTAATCCGGCGCGATGCGGAGCCGCTCGACATCGGCTTTGAGTTGCGTCAGCAGCCAGCGCTGTGTTGCAAAACAGTCGATCATCTGCCGCTTCCGCCGGATCTCCTCCGCGTCTAATTCGAGCGCCACATAGGTGATCTCGTGTCCTGGCGAGAGCCGGGACCCGCTTGTCAGCCGTTTTGCCATCGGATCGGTGGGTCCCGGCTTTCGCCGGGAGGCAAATCTAAGAAACTCGCCCGAGACAAGCCGACTGTCGCGCCGGTGATAGAGCGCCATTTCGAAAATCGCCGGCGGCTCCTCCATCAGCCGGCAGGCGGCGTGCGCCGCGAAGGCGGCGGCGTCATGATCGGGATGGCCGCCCTCATAGGCATGCGTGATGACCGCCTGAGGCTTATCGTGTTCGAAGATTTCGTGGAGACGGTGGGCCAGGGCGGTCAGATGATGCATTGCCTCCTGATCGACGATGCTGAGACAGATCCGCCGCACCTTTTGCGCGCCGCCCACCGTCAATGCCGCTGCCAACTCGGCCCGGCGTGCCGCCGCGTAATCGGCAAGCGTCGCAAACCCGTATGCCGCCGCGTCACGGCCGTCGTGCGGCGCACCGTCGGTGACATGCACGAGCAGCGCATCTTTGAGCCGGCAGAGCTGAGCGCCGAGGCCGATCGTCTCGTCATCGGGATGGGCCGCGACGATCATGACCCGTTCGGCAACCGATCGCCGCGCCGCGAGCTTTTCCAGGATTGCTGCGCCCGGGCCGATCCCTAGGCCGCTCATGCCTCCGCGGCGATTTCGAGCCGGCCCGGGCTCCGCGCGAAGCCGGCCCCCGCCCGCCAATAGCGGCGGATCATTTTGGCGCAGAATTCGGCGAATTCCTCATCGACCAGCGGCGGGCTGGTGTGGTGCGGCGCAAGCCCGCGATGCTCCGGCGTAAAGCAGAAGGTGGCGGTCACCTCAAAGGGTTCGAGGGCCCGCATCATGCGGTCGAACCATGCCTCGGCGTTCGGGCGAAAGCTGTCGGCCCAGGATAAGCCGGTGCGCAAATGCTTGACGCCGAGCCGCTTCAGCCAGGCCGCGGCGTCGTCGAGCCGGTGATCCTCGAAATGAAACCACTGGCAGATGCCGAGCGCCGGCGTGTAATCGGCGAAATGCCGCGCCGCTCGCTTCGGCGTGCCGTCCTCACGCAACAGCCCCATGTAGAAATGCCGGTAATAGGACGAGCCCTCGGCCTCCTTGTGGCGGGTCGTCGCCGGCCAGGCCTGCGGCAAATCATAGAGGCTGTACCAGTGAATGCGGGGTGCGCGGTCGATCAGCAATTCGGCGGTACGCCGCAGACCGAATTCCTGCACCTCTTCGGCGCCGAAGCTCGAGGCGCCGACCTCGGAGACCCAGATCGGCAGATCGGTCACTGCGGCGATCTCGTCGAGTTTTTGCGGCCAGGCATCGAGCGGCCACAAATTCCAGTCGAGCGGGAAGCCGTGCACCGCGACTGCATCGAGCTGTTGCAACAAACCCTGGCCGGTCATGTTCGACACGAAATTCGCGTCGATCGGCGAAATGCCGCCGAGCACCCGGGTCAATCCCGGCGCCTCGGCCGCAATCGCCTCGCCGGCGAGGCGGCCCATCCGCGCGAAGCGCGACCAGTCCGGGTCGAGCTCGGGGTCCCAATGCGATTTGTTGTTGGGCTCGTTCCAGATCATGGCGGCTTCGATCATGCCGCGACCTCCCCAACGCGCGTGATTGTATGAGCCGGCGGCCGCGCCGGGTGAATCGCGCCATAAGCGCTCGGCAAGGGACCCGGCCGGCAGACATAGACCTCTTCTTCCGGGTTGTCGTCGATCACAAATCCGGCGCTGCGCAGCATCGCCTTCATGCAGGCCCGGTTCGGCACCCACCAATTGGTATCGTCGCCGGAATAGCGGTGCTCGATGAACGACAGCCGCGGATAGCTCGGCCGCTCGAAGATCGCGGTCTCGCTAAAGGGGTAATCCGGGTCGAGCGGCTCTTCGCCGGGATCGCCCCGCTGCATCGACTGGCAGACGAACAGATCGCCGACGACGTGCTCGCGGATCAGATCGAGCGCCAGCAGCGGGTGACGCAAATGATAGAGAACGCCGAGAAACAGCACGAGGTCGAAGCGCTCGGCCAATGCGCCAACGTCATAGACCGAGAGCTGCGCGAACTCTATGTCGAGCCCGGTCACCTGTGACGCAAAGCGCGCCTGGCGCAAATAGCCTTCGTCATAATCGATGCCGAGCACGCGCGCCGCGCCACGGCGCTTCATCTCCAGCGAATAGAAGCCGGCATTGCAGCCGATATCGAGCACGCTCTTCCCGGTCAGGTCGGCCGGGATCGCCTGCGCGAAACGGCACCATTTCACCGCCGGGTAGTCCCCGAGGAAATGGTCTGGCGCCGTCTTGACACCGTTGAGGTCGAGGTTATGGAACCAGGGCCCGAGCGCCAGCACCTTGTCGCGGATCTCGGCGGCGGATAGCTCCGGCATCAGCGGCGCCTCGCGGCGAGGTGGCGGGGGGTGACCGGGAAGGGTGCGATGCTCGGCGCGGGCGTCGCTTCGGCGAGCAGCCGCATCGCCTCCCGGTAGCCGCCGAGCGTCCCGACATCGACATAGGCAGTGCCGGCCGGCACCGCGACGGCCTCGCCCCCGGCGGCGAGATAGGCGTTGACCAGCGTGCCGATGTATTCGTCACGCCCGCGCCGCCGCCGCCATAGCCGGTAGAGCTCGTGCAACACCGCACCCGGCATGCTGAAGGCGCCCCACACCCAGTTCGATGCGGCGCCCTCGCGCTTGACCTGGATTTCGCGAACCCGTCTCTCGCTGTCGCTGACCACGGCGTCGAACAGCTCCGGACGCGCGACCGGAAAAGTGAGAAAGGCGAGCTTGTCGCCGGGCAGACGCGAAAACGCATCTTCTGGCAGCCAGATCGTGTCCGGCAGCCCGACCAGCACCGGCTCCTCGGGGCGGACAAACGGCACCGCGCGAAAGATCGCATCGCACAGCCCCTTCGCCTCGGGCTGCACGACGTAGACGATCGCGGCCCTGCCTGTCTCCTTACTGCCGATCTCGCCGCCGTAATATTGCAGGATGTCGAACTTCCAGCGCGAGATCACAAAACAGATTTTGTCGGCGCCGCCCTGCAGCATGCGCTCGATAAGGTATTCGCTGACCGCCCGCGGCCGCTCAGTGCCGTCATCCTGACGGCTGCCGACCGGGAGCAATTCCTTCGAGAAAGCCAAGGGCTGGATGCGGGTGCCGTTGCCGGCGGCGGGAATGATGCCCCACATGGCTCAAGCCTCCATCGGCGCGGCGGGCCGCCGGTTCGACACGACATCGCCCGCATTCGACAGCAGCGCCACCAGCTCGTCGGCGCGGCGGTCGGCGGTATGGTCGGCCAGCACGCGGGCTCGGGCCGCCTCACCGATGCGGTCGATTTCGGCGTCGCTCAAATCGAGCGCCGCCAGCACGTTCTCGGCCGTGCGCACGATCAGAATTTCGCGCTCCGGCACAAAGAACTCGTCGAGGCCGTCCCACCAGTCGCTGAACACCGGCGCGGCGCAGGCCGCGGCCTCGAACAACCTCCCGGACGGGCACCAGCCGCTCGCCGCCATCGCTTGGCGCGTCACGTTCAGCGTCGCGCGGGCGGCCGCGTAAAATCGCGGATGATCCCCCTGCGCGACATGGCGCCAGAAGAAGATGTTGTCGGTCCAGGCGAAATCTTGCGGGTATGGCACGCCGCCGATCACAAAGCGCAGCGCCGGCCGCTGCCGCGCCGGTTCGAGAAACAGCGCATCGACCGCATCTTGCCGGTCGGCGGCATAAGTACCGAGATACGATAACGCGGCGCGCGGCCCGGCAGCTGGCGAGACCGGCTGATAACGGTCAGGGTCGACGCTGCCGTAGAGCGGCGCCACGCGGCGGGCGCCGAGTTGTTCTGAGAGCGCCCGCAGCGCCGCGCCGCCGGTATAGCTCAGCACCAGATCGAACGGCGCAAGGCCGCGCGGGCCGATCGCTTCGAGCGGTTCGCCGGCGGCGAGCCGCGCCAGGGTCACCGGCGTATCGAGATCGTAAAACACGTGCAGCCCGGGCGCTTCGAGCACCAGCTCGGTGGCCCCGATCCCGTCCGGGCAGTAGGAAGTCACCATCCCGGCATCGGCATCGGCCAACTCGCGCTCGGCCGATGGCCGCACTGCCTCCCACTCGTCGTACAGGACGAGCCGACCGCCCTCGATCTCGGTCAGGTCGCGGTGCTGTGCGTAATACGGAACGTCGTGCTCGAAAAACACGACAATATGCCCGTCGCTCGCCAGCGCGCGGATCAGCGCCCGCCACAAGACGGCATGGCCGTTGCCCCAGGAGGAGCTGACCGAAAGACCAAAAATGACGAGCTTCATCGCGGCGGCGACACCTTCAATCGCGACGGCGTGTCGGTTGCCTCGTCGCTGGAAAACGCGGCGATTGACCCCGAGTTGCATGCCGCTTCCCGCGCCGCCGCTTTGCGCGGGCGCGACGGCGCCACGACCTCCTCGACATAGCTTTCGAGCAAGGCGGCGCGATGCGCCGCGGTGTGCGAAGCGAGCACGCGGCGCCGGGCATTCAGCGCCAGCTGCCGCCGCTCGGCATCGCTCGTCTCACGGGTGAATCGAAAGACATCGCCGCTATTGCGCGCCACCAGAATTTCCCGGTCAGGCTCGAAGATCGTCGCCAGACCCGCCCATTCGTCGCTGATGATCGGCACGCCGCACGCCGCCGCCTCGAACAGCCGCACGCTCGGCGAGTAGCCCCAGCGCACCATGTCGGCGCGCGTGACGTTCAGCGTAAAGCGCTGACGGCCATAGAACCAGGCATGCCGGTCGGGGCCGACATGCTCGATCCGTTCTACATTCTCCGGCCATTTCAGATCGCCGGGGTAGAGCGGGCCGGCAACCGCGAAACGCGCCTCCGGCCACCGCCGTGCCGGCTCGCACAGCAATTTATCGAGCACCGGCTGGCGATCGGCGCTGTAGGTGCCGAGATAGCCCAACGCCCAACACGGCTCGGCCGCAGAGCCCGGCTTGTGGTGCTCGGGATCGACCGCGCAATAGAGGGCGCGCGCCGCCGGCGCCCCGTAATGCCGCTCGATCTGGCGCAACACCGGCCCGCCCGTGAAGGAGAGATAGAGGTCAAAGCCGGGCACCAGCTCCGGCCGTAGATATTCGCAGCTGCCGTCGGCCAGCGAAGCCATCGTTACCGGCGTATCGATGTCGTAGAACGCAGTGACGCCGCGCGCGACCTGCTGGATCAGCATGGCGACCGCAATTCCGTCGGGCACATAGGAGCCGAGGATCACGAGGTCGGCCTCGGCGAGCTCGCCACGCCAGCGGCGGCGCAGTGCCACAACATCATCGTAAAGCCGAACCGTGCCGAACGGCGGCCGCCGCAGATCGCGGTGTTCGCGATACCACGGCTTGTCGCATTCGAGAAACAGCACCTCGTGGCCGCGC
>VAZR01000078.1 GCA_005888515.1 Alphaproteobacteria bacterium
TGGTGCCGCTATCTCCTGCCACAGGCGCTGGATGTCACGGTAGCCGATCGGGGTAATGTCGCCGGCGGCGAGCCATTCGCCGACCGCGCCGCTCGCAAACAGCGCGTACTCGCGGGTGCGCCAGCCGGCATGCGCAGGGGCGATCGTCTCGATCTCACCCAGCGCCGTGGCATGCAGGGCGAACAGCGTGATCCCCGGACTCAGCCCCTCAATCGTCTCGCGATAGCGCTGCTCGACCACATCGGCCTCGACCGGCAGCGTGCCGCGGAAATGATCGATGACCGGCAGCCCGGCGGCATCGAGCCGCGCCACCGCCTCGGCGTAGCTGGCACGCTCCGGCGCCCAGCGGATCGCACGCGGCAAGACCGGCACGACGCCGTAATCGACCGCGAGCCGCACATGCATTTCGATCAGCTCGGGCAGCATCGCCGCCGCCATATGCGCATCGATATGCGTCGGCTTGATCCCGGCGGCGAGGGCGAGATCGATCTGGGCGCGCAATTCGGCTTCTGCAGCTTCGGGCACGAGATGCGCGCGGAAGCTGGCGGTATCGCGCCAGAGATAGCCGTCCTCGTCGATCAGGCCGGAGGCCCGGCTAGTCGTCGACAATGGGCGCCAGCGGTAGTGTTGCCATTCGCTGGTCAGGGTCAGATGGACGCCGAGGTCGAGCGCCGGGTCGGCAGCGGCTGCCTCGGCGATCTCGCGGAACCACGGGCACGGCACCATGACCGAGCCGCAGGTCACCGCGCCCACCGCGGCCAGTTCGAGAAAGGCACGGTTCGCGCCGTGGCACATCGCCAGGTCATCGACGTGCAGGATGACCGCGCGGTCGACGCCGAGTTTCGCGGCAAGGGTCATGTCAGCCCCGGGCTCAAGCGCTTCGAATCCGGATCACCGCTGAGTGGCATCCTGTGGGTAAACGCGACCGGCCAGTTTCATGCTACAGACCGGAACACGATGTTGCAGCGGAATTTGCGCTCTGCGCCTCCAGCCATTGCTGCGGAAACGCGTCCCGTGCCGACCGAATGGGCCGCAATCCGGGTGCTGATTGCCGGCCTGGCGCTGCTTGCGCTGTTCTGTATCCCGATCTTTTCGGCCGTGCTGCCGCCGCTATTCGATTACCCGAACCATCTGGCGCGGTTCTGGGTTCTTGCGATGGGGGGTAACGTCTTCTACGGGGTGCATTGGGCGCCGTTGCCGAATTTGGCCGGCGATGTGATCGTGCCAATGCTCGCCCGGCTGATGCCGCTCGATGTCGCCGGTAAGCTGTTCCTGGTGACGGTTTTTGGACAAATCGTCGGTGGCGCGGCCTCGCTCAACCGCGCCGCCAGCGGCGGCTGGCGGCTCTGGCCGTTGCTGAGCGTGGCCTTTCTGTACAACCGGCAATTTTTATGGGGGTTCGTCAATTACCTGTTCGGGCTCGGCGTTGCGCTCTGCGGCGCGGCGTTGTGGCTGCGCATGGAGCGGGCCCGCGCTTCGCTGCGTGTAATCGTCTCCGCGCTCGTCGCGCTGTTGTGTTTCTTCAGCCACCTCGCCGCGTTCGGTTTGTATGCCCTGATCATCCTCGGCATCGAGGTGCAGCCGGCAATCGCCGAACTGCGCAACCGGCGCTGGTCCGCTCTTGCTCGCCGTATGGCGCTGTTTGCCGCACAATTCCTGATCCCGGCCGCGATCGTCCTCGGCTCGTGGCGGGTTGCGGAGGGCGGGATCAGCTACGCCGGCTGGTGGCGCAAAGCCGATCTGCTGTTCAGCGTCTTCGACAATTACAGCCGCCCGTTCGACATCGCCTGTTTTGCGCTGCTGCTGATGCTGCTCGGCGTGCTCGTGTGGCAGCAGCGTTTGTGCATCGCGCCGCGCCTAGGGCCGGCGATTGCACTTGTCGTCGCGGCCTATCTGCTGTTGCCGAGCCAATTGCTGTCGGGTTCGGGCCTCGATCACCGGATCCCGGTTGCGCTGTTCGTGCTGTTGGTCGCGTCGGCGGCGCCCCGGTTTCCGAGCCGCAGGACGGCGATGATCGTCGGAAGCCTCGCAATCGTCGTGCTGCTGGCTCGGTTTGTGGTCATCGAGTCCGTCTGGCGCGACGCCGACCGCATCTATACCGCCGATCTCGCCGGGCTCGATGCGCTGCCGGCCGGTACGAAGCTCGCGGTCGCCTATCCCGGCGACGCCATCAATGCCACCACGACACCTGAGGTGCATTTGCCGACCGTGGCCGTTGCGCGGCGTGAGGCTTTTGTCCCGACTCTGTTCGCCTACCCGGCGCAGCAGCCGATCGCCCTGAATCCGCCCTATGACCGGCTCGCCGCGGCAGCCACGCCTTTCGAATTATGGTCGGCCTTGGTGACCGGCAACGCCGAGACACAGCAGCGGGTATCCGCCGCGCTGTCGCAATACGATGCGATCGTTTTTGTCGCTCGGACATCGTTCGTGGTACCGGCGCGGCATTGTCTGCGGCCGCTATCGGTACGTCCGACTTTCCAGATCTTTGCGCTGTCTCATAGCGAGGGTTGCCCTTAGCGGCACAGCGGCGGCCAGGCGAGGATGCGCTGCCAGCGCTGCGCGCGCGCTTCCGGCGGATAGGGCCAGCTCGCCCGTCGCTGCCAACCCTCGGGCCCATGTTCGAGAAGCGCTGCTGCACCGTCACCGGTGCAGGAAATTAGCGCGAGCTGGTAGCCGAGCCGCGCCGCCTCGGCGAGCGCTGCGTCGTCGGCGGTTTGCCGCTCCAGCAGGTCCAAGCGCCGGCGCGGCGCGACATCCGTAAGAACCCCGGAGAGCATGTCGGAGAGGCTGCCATTATCGCCGGGCAGCAGAAGCGCCAGCCGGTCGCCGTCCTTCACGTAAGGCTTCACGTTATGGCCGAGATCCCAGACCAGCGGCTGCGGCATCACCAGATCGAAGCGGAGGCGGTACGCGAAACCAATCGGCACCAGCAGCGCCAAAACGACGAGCGCCGTGCCCGCCGGTCTACCGAAGCGGGTTAGAAGCTCGTTTCCGAGCAGCAGATCCCGGACTACGAGCGCCAGAGCCAATACCAGCACCAACGCCAGATGCGTGTTGTAGCGGAAGAAGGAATGCGCCTCGGCGCTCATCTCGCCTGGAAAATGGGCGATATAAGCCGCCATCAAATAAAGATTGTAGAGGACGAAAGCGGCGGCGTGGAACGCTAGCACGCGGGTCGTCATCGTCCATCCATGCCGGCGCAGCAATGGCGGCAAGCTTGCGAACGCCAGCACGACACAGCCGAAATAGACCGGCTTCTCGGTGATGATCTTGCCGATGCTCCGAAATGTCGCCGGGAGTGTGCTCCAGTTCCATTCGGCCATCGGCAATGGCGTCAGCTCTGCTACGCCGGCATGCGCCACGTAATAGCGCCAGACACCGTAAAGCAGCAGCGCCGGCAATACGGCAATCACAGTTGCGCGGATCAGCCTCGGACGGGCCACCGCGCGTTCGGCCAAGCCGGCGACAATGGCCGCGCCGGCCAGCGCGGCAACGAGACCGACGCCGGATTGCTTGGTGTTGACCATCGCCGCGAGGATCAAACACTGCGAGAGCAGATGTGTCGGACGGCTGCCCGCGGCGAGTTCCCGCTGTCCGACGGCGAACAGCCAGGCGGCGAACAAGACCGTGACCGCCAAGGCCGCTTCGGCATATCCCGAGAAGTCGATGCGCGGCACAAAACCGGGATTGAGCAGCGTCGCCAGCAAAAAGCCGAGCGCCGTCAGCTGCCAGGAGGGCATCTCGCGGTTTTCCGCCGACGGGGAGGCGAGAGCGCGCGCCAGCCCAAGAGCGGCCGTCAGTTGCAGCAATACATTGACGAGCGACAGGCCCGATGGCGGGTAGTCGGGATCAACCAGCGACCCGAGAAACGTCAGGAACAACCCGTTGTACGGCGAGGCCGGCAGGAAGGAGGCGCTCGGCGGCAGCCACGATGTCGGCAACCGCGCATAATCGACGAGGTAAACCGCGTTTGGCAGCAGGTAGGCGAAGGTGTCGGGCTGCGACGGCCGGATCGGCGCCATGATCAGCCAGAGCGGCAATGTCAGCACCAGCATCCGGCCGAGCGCTTGCCAATCGCCGCGCTGCAGCCGGGTTCGCCGGATCAGCTGGGTGGCTGCCGCGACGATCACAAACGCGATCGCCGGCCAGCGCAGGCTGGCCGGTACCAGCACACCCCACAACGTCAACAAAATGCATAGGGTGCCCCAGCCGGCGAGCATCCGGCATTCGACGCCAAAGCGCCGGCCAGCTAGCCCGGTCCCGGCGAAGGCAAGGACGAGGCCGAGGCCCCAGGTTACGGCCAGCCCAGCGAAATCGCGAAGCTGCGGCAGGTAGGGCGCGATCACGCGAATGGGTCGCAGCCGGTTGGGTAAGGACGTGGGGTAGCCTTGACAGGCCGGTCGCAGGCCGGTTCTCTCGGATCGGGAGCAGTCATGATCTCGACCGTCAGTCCGCGGACCATCGATGAGTTAGACGCCGCCACACCGGCCGCCGCACCAAGCGCCGGCGGGCCCGAATTATGCGTCGTGGTGCCGACCTTTAATGAACGCGACAATGTCGACATCCTGATCCAGAGGCTCGACCAGGCATTGCAGGGCATCGACTGGGAGGTTGTCTTTGTCGACGACAACTCGCCGGACGGCACCGCCGAGCATGTCCGCGCGCTCGGCGCGCGCGATCGGCGCGCGCGCTGCATACGCCGGGTCGGCCGACGCGGCCTCAGTTCAGCTTGCATCGAGGGCATGTTATCGACATCGGCACCGTTGATCGCCGTCATCGACGGCGATCTTCAGCATGATGAATCCCTGCTGCCGCGCATGCGCGACACGTTGAAGCAAGCTCCCGGGAAGCAAGCCGCGGGCGCGCAAGATGCGGCGGATGTCGTCATCGCCAGCCGTTATATCGAAACCGGCAGCCCAGATGGGCTTTCGTCCGATCGGCGCAAGCGCCTGAGCCTCTTCGGCGCGCGGCTCGCGAGACGCCTCGTGAAGGCCGATGTCGCCGACTCGGTCAGCGGCTTCTTCATGCTGCGCCGCGAACTGCTCGACGAGGTCGCACCGCGCCTTTCCGGCATCGGCACCAAAATCCTGATCGACATCCTCGCTTCGGCCCCGCGGCCGTTGCGGGTCGTCGAATTGCCCTATCGGTTTCGCGCCCGCGATCGAGGCCAGAGCAAGCTCGATACGTTCACCGCGCTCGAGTACCTCCTGCTGCTCGCCGAAAAGGTGAGCCACCGCTATTTCTCACACCGGATACTGCTGTTCGGGATCGTCGGCGCGACCGGCGTGGTCGTCAATCTGGCCGTGCTACGTCTATTGCTGATGCTCGGGAGCGTCGGGTTCACCGCCGCTGAATCGGTCGCCACCCTGGTGGCGATGGTGTCGAATTTCTTTCTCAATAACATGCTGACCTACCGCGATTGCCGGCTGGTGGGCTGGCAGGCGGTGCGCGGTTTGGCGTCGTTCATGGGACTGTGTGGGCTCGGCGCGCTGACCAATGTCGCAGTCGCGCGCGATGTCTATGAACTCACCGGCATGTGGCTCGTCGCCGGAATCGCCGGCGCGGCGATCGGCGCCTTGCTGAACTACGCGCTGACCTCGATCTTCACTTGGGGCAGGCGCCCCTAGGCTTTCGCGGCCCCGGCGTGCCGGCGATTTTCAGCCGGCATCAGGGCCGGTACAATTGCCGACATGCGGGTTCTCTATCATCTCACCTTGTCGCCGAGCGCTCGCAAGGTGCGCCTCGTCCTTGCCGAGAAGAACCTCGATTTTACGCTGAAGCTCGAAAAAGTATGGGAGCGGCGGGCGGAATTCCTGGCCCTCAACCCCTCCGGCGAAGTGCCGGTCCTGATCGAGCCGGACGGCACCGTCCTCGCGGGGGCGGACGCCATCGTCGAGTATCTCGACGAAGTCTATCGCGAGAAGATCCTGATCGGCATCAACCCGGTTGATCGCGCCGAGGTGCGCCGGCTGTGCGCCTGGTTCGATCTCAAGATGAACCTCGAAGTGACCGAGAACCTGCTCGGCGAGAAGATGATGCGGCGGTATCAGGGGCAGGGCCAGCCGAACTCGCAGGCGATTCGCGCTGGGCACGCCAATTTGCCCGGCCATCTCGACTACATCGGCTATCTCGTGGAGCGGCGGCGCTGGCTCGCGGGCGACCATTTTTCGGCCGCCGATATCACCGCGGCGGCGCATCTCTCGAGCCTCGATTATCTCGGCGATGTGCCGTGGGATGCGCACGAGCCGGCCAAGGAATGGTATGCCCGGATCAAGTCGCGTCCGAGCTTCCGCCCGATCCTGTCCGATCACGTTCCCGGCGTATCGCCGCCGAAGCACTATACCGATCTCGATTTCTGACCCGCATCACAGCGCGACCAGCGCTCGCTTCGCGGCGAATTCCTCCGGCGTCAGGATGCCGGCATCGCGCAGCTCCTCCAGCATGCGCAATTGGATGAGGCCGCTCGATGCCGTGAAGGCGCTCATGCTGCCGAAGCGCAGCTCCACCGGAATCGTCCCCTGCTGCAGCAGCACAAAGGCAATCGCGAGCGCGGCAGTGCCGAGCAAAAACAAAATGCCCTGATACGGAAATCCGGCGGCGAGATCGGCGAGGGCGCACACCGCCAGCAGAATCGCGCCGGTGGCGGCGGCCTGTTTGGCGGTCACGATCGTCGCCGGATGGCGGCCGATCAGCCAATAGATCCCGGCGGCGATCGCCAGCACCAGGACGGCAGAAACCAGATCGTGCGGCCCGGTGGCTGCCGTGAACAAGGCGGCGAGAATCGTGAGTGCGACCGCCACGACCACCGAATAGCTCAAGGTTTCTGACATGTTTGGCATCGATGTCTGCATTTCGGGTCCCCCTACCTCCATCGGCCCCTATTAGGTCTCCCTGACGATTGCCCGCATAATGCGGCATCCGTGCGCAACACCAGGATCCCGCTTTCTTTGGCCTTCGACCGTCTTCGTCTCGCTGCCGGGTTCGGCAATGTCGCCCCCGCTTTCGCTCACCGCAACTACCGCGTTTATGTCAGCGGCAATGCGGTCGGCTTGATCGGCACCTGGCTGCAACGGGTCTCGGTCGGGTGGCTGGCATGGACCCTGACCCATTCGGGCGCCTGGCTCGGCATCATGTCGATGGCGGAGTTCTTTCCGGTCGTGTTCCTGAGCCCGCTCGCCGGAGTGCTCGCCGATCGCCGCAACCAGGTCAGCGTCATCCGCACGACCCAAATCATCGGCGGGCTGCAGGCGAGCTTGTTGGCGCTGCTTGTCTACACGGGCGCGATCTCGATCGAGTCGTTGTTTGCCCTGACCCTGCTGCTCGGCATCACCAATTCCTTCGCGCAGCCCTCGCGCATGGCGCTGATCTCGAACCTGGTCGACCGCGCAGCGCTGCCTTCCGCGTTGGCGATCAACTCGATCGTGTTCAATTCGGCGCGCTTCATCGGCCCGGCGATCGCCGGACTTATCATCGCCCAGGCGAGCGTTGGCGCGGCTTTCGCCGTCAACGCCGCGACCTACGCGATCTTTTTCGCGGCGATGACCCGGCTGCGCCGCGTTCCCGCGTTGTCGGGCGGCGCGGCGCGCAATGTGCTGAAGGCGTCAGCCGAAGCCTACAGCTATGTCAGCCATCATCCCGGCATCGCACCGATGCTGCTGCTGTTCACGATCACGACGATCGGCACGCGCGGCTATGTCGAGCTGTTCCCCGGCTTTGCCGACGACGTCTTCCAGCGCGGCGCGACCGGGCTGTCAGTATTGGTGTCGACCGTCGGGCTCGGCGCGATCTGCGGCGGCGCCTGGATGCTGTTGCGGCCGGGGCTCAGCGGGTTGACCGGGGTCGTGCTCGGCCACACGCTGGTCATCTCGCTGGCGATCCTCGCCTTTACCGCGACCGATCAGTTCTATATCGCGCTGCCGTTCGTTTTTATCGCCGGCACCGCGATGGTGATCACCGGGGTCGGCGCGCAGACCTTGATCCAGGCCTCGGTCGAACCGCAGATGCGCGGGCGGGTCATGGCGCTCTACGGCATGATCTTCCGCGCCGGTCCGGCGCTCGGCGCGGTGCTGATGGGCTCGCTGAGCGAGCGCTTCGGGTTGCGCCTGCCGCTGGCGGTCGGCGCGGTGATATCGGTCGCAGTGTGCGCGTTCACCTGGGCGCGCCAGCGGCGGATTGCGCCGCTTCTCGAAAGCGAGCCGCCGTCCCGCGGGGAGGCCAACACCGCGGCGGAGAAGGGCGCTCCGTGAACCGGCACCTGCTGTGTTTCGGCTTCGGCTACAGCGCCCGGGCACTGGCGCGGGTGCTCGGGCCGCAATGGTCGATCACCGGCACCACCCGCGGCGACGAGATTTCTGCGGCCCCAGCGGGCGCGAGTTTCCGATGGCTTCGCTTTGATCGCGATTACCCGCTCGATCCGAGCGCATTCGCCGGCGTGACGCATGTTCTGATCTCCGTGCCGCCCGACGAGGCCGGCGATCCGGTCTTCGACCAGCATGGCAACGACATCGCGGCGATGCCGGGCCTTGCCTGGCTCGGCTATCTCTCGACGACCGGCGTCTATGGCGATCGCAACGGCGGCTGGGTGGACGAGGCCGCGGAATTGCGGCCGAGCGGAATTCGCGGTCGGCGTCGCGCCGCTGCCGAGGCCGCCTGGCTCGATCTGTGGCGCAGCCGTGGCGTCCCGGTGCATGTGTTCCGTCTCGCCGGGATTTACGGGCCGGGGCGCAGCGCCTTCGACGCGCTCAGGGCCGGAACGGCAAAGCGCATCGACAAGCCGGGGCAGGTATTTTCGCGCATCCATGTCGATGATCTGGCGCGGGTGCTGATGGCCTCGATCGCGCAGCCGCGGCCCGGCGCGGTCTACAACGTCTGTGATGATGAGCCCGCCGCCTCGGCCGATGTCATCGCCCATGCCGCGGGGCTGCTCGGCGTGCCCGTGCCGCCGCTGGTTTCGTTCGATGCCGCCGAGTTGTCGCCGATGGCGCGCAGCTTTTATGTCGACAGCAAGCGGGTTTCGAACGCGTTGATCAAAAGCGAGCTCCGGGTCGCGCTGCGCTACCCGAATTACCGCGACGGGCTGGCCGCGATCCTTGCCGCGGAGGCGCCTCGGGCTGGACCAGGGGCTTGAGACTTGCCCTGCGCCGCGCCATCCGGCATCGTCCGGCCCGGCGGACGGACCAGTCGTAGCGCCGGCCGCGGACCCGGCGAAGGAGGAGCTTGATGGCTTACAACGTACTGATTCTGGTTGCCTCCTACGGGTCGCTATTGGCGACGAAACTGCTGTTTGGCGGCCACAAGATCACGATGGTGTGCCTCCCGGCCGAGGTCGAGGCGTTCAACGGCGAAGGCGCCCGGGTGCGCTTGCCGATCCGCGGCCGCAAGGAGCCGATCGAGCTCGACTCGCGCAAATTGCCGGGGAAGCTGATGGCGGCCGGTCCGGCCGACGTCAACCCGGCCGACTATGATCTGGTCGCGCTGGCGATGCAGGAGCCGCAATACCGCTCGCCCGGTGTCCGTGAATTGCTCGACGGGCGTTCACCGATGCGAGCGTGTGGGACAATTTCGAGCCTGGGCGGCTGACACTTTGCAGCCCGGATCCGCAGGCCATCCGCCCGCCCGGCGAAAAGATCAACTTCCTGCTGGTCACCTTGCCGACCAACTTCAAGGTCGCCCGCTTCGATGCCGACAAGGACACCGCGATCCTGCGTCAGCTCGAAAAGGACGTCGATGCGGCGCGCTATGATGCCGGCGACGGCCCGCTCGAACTGCCGGTCAAGCTCCGGGTGCATGACTCGATCTTCGTCCCGCTGGCGAAATGGGCGATGCTGCTGACCGGCAACTATCGCTGCGTTACACAGGATGGGGCTATCGACATCAAGGATGCCGTGCATCGTGACAACGAGACCTCGCGCGCGGTCTACAATTGGGTCTGCGGCGTCTGCGAACGGCTTGGCGCCTCGCCGAACGATCTCGTGCCGTTCGAGAAATACGCCGCCGCGGCGAACGATCTCGTGTGGCCGCCTTTGGCGGCCCGTGCGCTGAACAACGGGGTGCCGAATATCGAGCGGACCGACCGTCTGGCTCAGCTAATCGCCGCGCAATTCGGCATGCGCAACGAGGTCGTCGACCGCACGGTCGCGCAGGTGGATGCCCGGCTGGCGGCCAATCGCAAAGCTGCCGCGTAATTCAGGTGGCGCAATCGGGGCCGCTCGTAGAGCGGCCTCCCGACGCGCAACCGGTCTGGGTGCGCTGCTTTCGTTATTGCAATATTGCCACGGTGCCAAAAGGAAATGGCAGACCGGTGGCGCTGTTTACCTGCGGATTACAATAAAACGATAGTCAAACACCGCTGGATCGCGTTACACTGAAACTCCGCTAATCCCCCGGGCGGAGTCAGTTCATGCTGTACATTGTCGAGATCCCGATAGACGGCGGCGATTTGACCGCGCGCATGGCTCAGATGCGGACATGGCTCGACCATCTGCGCTATCAGCCGGGGGCGTTACGCTCTTCATCGGCTGGCGGCAAGGTCGTGTTCCGGGTCGAGTTCATGGTAGAGGCCGAGGCAAGGGCGTTCGCGCAAGCCTTCGGCGGCCGAGTGCTCGGCGCCGCCGCCGCGTAATTTTCTTTCGCGCCGGCTGGACCGATTAGGCCGGGCTTAACCGTTACCGTCGATGATCATTGCCGGATGGTTTCAGTCACGAGGCCAAGCATGGCTCGAGACGAATGGTTCATGTGTTCGATCGGGCTGATCGTTCTGATCATCGCGACCGCCGTCGCGGTGATCAGCACAATTCCGCTGCTCTGATCGTTGACCCTGAGATCGCGCTCGGCTTGACCGGGCAGCAGCCCGGTCGAGCCATCGCGCGACTGATCGGAGCGGCAACTCAGCAGGAGGGGTCGCCGCCACCGCCGCCGAAATCGCCACCGCCTCCAAAGTCACCACCGCCGCCGTAGTCGCCGCCACCACCGGAATCACCGCCGCCGTAATCGGCGCCGCTGTCCGGGCCGCCGCCGGCATAGCCGGCATCCGAGCCGCCACCGCCGTAATCGGCGCCGCCCGCTCCGCTATCGCCGTAATAGTTGTTGACCACGGTTTCGCCGAGACCCGGGGTCATCCCTCCCATGCCGCCGTAAAGGCTGTTGGCGTAGCCGTGCCCGAACATCGAGGAGATGCCCTGGAACAGCAGCGCGCCGCCGGCGATGCCCGCGGCGGTTGCCGCGGCCGAGCGCAGAAACCCGCCGCCACCGCCGCCGCTGCCAAGCATCCCGGTAGCGGGCGCATAGCCCGGTTGCGCGTAACCCGGCTGGGCATAACCCGGCTGCGCGTATTGCGGGCCGCCTTGCGGGGGCGGCGCGACATTCGGTCCGCGGCTCCACGGACCGGCGCTCGGGACGCTGCCGGAAGGCTGCGCCGGCTGGCTCCGGCCGAACAGGCTGCCGAGAAAGCTGGTCGGCGCCGATTGCGAGGCATCGGAAACCTGTTTCTCCAGCTCGGCGATGCGAGCCTCAGCCTGATGCAGGCTGAGATCCTGAATCAGCACGGTCTGCACCAGGTAATAGGGCGCGTCCGGCATCTGGACCATGGCCTGACGGATCAGCCTGTCCGCATCGGGGTCCTTCGGCTGTCCCGCGGTGCTCTTCAGCCGGGCGAGCAGGGTGGTGATCAGATCGCTTTCCTGCGGAGTCATGACTACCTTCCAGCGAGGAGTGGCCGGCTTCCGATGAAGCCGCCGGCGTCGCCGGTTTCGGCGCGCCGCGGTAGATGTGGGTAGCCGCCGCGCCGATCAAAGAGGGGCGAGATAGCGCCGCGGATCGGGTGGATTATCCCGGAGCGGTTCCGCCGATCGCCAGGAATTTCCGCCGCCTCTCGTCGCGCAGACGATCGCCGTCGAGCGCCAGCAGCGGGCGCAATATCTCGTCGAGCGCCGCGCCCACTGCGGCGATTGCCTCCTGCGGCACGCGGTGTGCGCCGCCCAGCGGTTCCGGCACGACCCGGAATAGATCGCGTGCTCCAGCATCAGCACGCTGTTGCCGGCGGCAAGCGCGATCGCGCCGCCGGAACCGCCTTCGCCGATCACCGCCGACACGATCGGCACGCGAATATCGAGGCAGGTCTCGATCGCCCGGGCGATTGCCTCGCTTTGACCGCGCGCTTCGGCATCGATCCCGGGATAAGCGCCGGCGGTGTCGACAAAGGTCAACACCGGCAGCCCGAACCGCTCGGCCAGCCGCATCAGCCGCCGCGCCTTCCGGTAGCCCTCCGGCCGCGCCATGCCGAAATTGTGCTTCACGCGGCTCTCGGTATCGGCGCCCTTCTCGGTACCGAGGGCCAGAACGCTGTTGCCGCGGAACCGGCCGATGCCTCCGACAATGGCAGCGTCCTCGCCAAAAGCGCGGTCGCCGGCGAGCGGCACGAAATCGGTGATCAGGGCGGCGATATAGCTCGACGCGTGCGGCCGGTCGGGGTGGCGCGCCACCTGCACCTTCTGCCAGGGCGTCAGGCGGGCGTAGCTCTGCCGCAGCAGACGCTCGGCTTGCGCTTCCAGCCGGCCGACCTCCTCGGCGATGTTGAGGCCGCTATCGGCCGACAGATGGCGCAGCTCGTCGATCTTGCCTTCGAGCTCCGCGATCGGCCGTTCGAAATCGAGGAAATGGCGCATCAGCCGCTTAGATGGTTACTTTCGCTGCGCCAGGGGATGCGCCGTCTCGACCAGCCGGCGCAGCCGCTCGCCTTGCACATGCGTATAAATCTGCGTCGTCGCGATATCGGCATGTCCGAGCATCTGCTGCACGCTTCTGAGATCGGCGCCGTGATCGAGCAGATGGCTGGCAAAGGCATGGCGCAGCACATGGGGCGACAGCCGTGCCGGGTCGAGGCCGGCGGCGAGGGCGAGCTCCTTGAGCATCTGGCCGCAACGCTGCCGGGTCAGATGACCGGTCATGCCGCGTGACGGAAACAGCCAGCGCGCCGTCTTCGCCCCCGACCCCTGCGGCAGAAAGACGGCGCGACAGGCAAGATAAGCTGCCAAGGCTTGGCGGGCCGGCGGGCTCAGCGGCACCAGCCGCTCCTTGCCCCCTTTGCCGCGCACCAGCAGAAACCGCGGGTCGCGCTGTGCCGCCGCGAGCGGCAACCCGACCAGCTCCGAGACGCGCAGGCCCGTGGCGTACAGCATCTCAAGCAGACAACGAAGCCGCATGCCCTCTTCGCCGGGCCAAGCCACCGCCGTCGCGATCAGCCGATCGACATCGTCTTCGGCGAGGATTTTCGGCAAGGGGCGGCCGAGTCGCGGCGCATCAAGCTGGGCCGTCGGATCGTCGGCACGCGCTCCCTCGCTCAACAGGAAACGGTAGAACTGGCGCATCGCCGAGAGGCGCCGGGCCAGTGTCCTGGGCGCCAGCCGGCGCGAAGCGGCGGCGGCCTGATATTCATGCAGGATCGTCGCTTCCGCGGTTTCGAGGGATTGGCCCCGAACCGTCAGAAAACCCGCGAGGTTGGCGAGATCGTTGCGGTAAGCGGCGATCGTCAGCCGCGCAGCGCCGCGTTCGGCCGTCAGCATTTCGAGAAACGCATCCAGCCGCCGCGACTGCGTCGCTGCCGAAGACTGACTATTTCGGGAAGCGGGCATCGGGCAGCACCTTTTCGACGCGCGTCGAAGGCGCCGGAAACTCCGTATAGGCCAGCCAGACAACGCCGCCGGCGATCGCCAGAACCAGAACCGCAATCAGGACAATCGTTACTCTTCCCATGCCGCAACTCGTATTGCCATGCCCGCCTCGGCCGCGCCGATTGGCGAAGAGGCCGCGCGATATGCTAGTACCCTTCCCGCGCGCCCGGCGGAAGAGCGGCGAAGGATGCAGAAGAGTGCGGCGAAGCCTCAGACCAGGCAAAAGGCGGAAGCCGGAGCGGCAGCCCCGGATTTCGTGCCGAATCGCACGATCGTGCTGGTCGGTTTGATGGGCGCCGGCAAGACCAATATCGGCCGCCGGCTGGCGGCGCGGCTCAATCTGCCGTTTTACGATTCGGACAGCGAGATCGAGGCGGCGGCCGGCGAGACGATCGAGGAGATCTTCCGCAACCGCGGCGAAGCGGTGTTCCGCGACGGCGAGCGCCGCGTCATCGCGCGGCTCCTGGCGCAGCCGACGCATGTGCTGGCGACCGGCGGCGGCGCGTTCATGGGCCGCTGCTGAAGGAGGGCAATCCGCGCGCCGTGCTCAGCGAATTGATCGAGCGCCGCTACCCGATCTATGCCGAGGCCGATATCACGATCGACAGCGGCGACGGGCCGCCGGATCTGACCGCAGCGCGGACCATTGCCGTGCTCGCCACCTGTCCGCGGGCACTCGCCCCGCCCGGTGCGGAGACCGGCGCATGACCGAAAAATCGAAAAGAGTCGAACGGCTGCGCGTCGAGCTCGGCGACCGCGGCTATGACATCCTGATCGGCCCCGGCCTGATCGCCCGCGCGGGCCTCGAGATCCTTCCGCTGATGCGGCGCCGTCAGGCGGTGATCATCACCGACGCGACAGTCGCGCACCATCATCTCGCGCCGCTGCGCGCCAGCTTCGATGCGCAGGGCATCGGCCATCAGGAGATCGTGCTGCCAGCCGGCGAGGCGACCAAGGACCTCGCCCATTTCGGCCGGCTCGTCGATGACGTCCTCGCCTGCGGCATCGAGCGCGGGACGATGCTGGTGGCGCTCGGCGGAGGGGTGGTCGGCGATATCGCCGGGTTCGCCGCGGCGACCTTGCTGCGCGGCATCGATTTCGTGCAGATCCCGACGACGCTGTTGGCCCAGGTCGACAGCTCGGTCGGCGGCAAGACGGCAATCAACACCGCCGCCGGCAAGAATCTGCTCGGCGCGTTTTATCAGCCGCGCCTTGTGCTCGCCGATACCGACACGCTTTCGACCTTGCCGACGCGCGAACTGCGCGCCGGCTATGCCGAGATTGTCAAATATGGGCTGATCCGCGACACGGCGTTCTTCGAATGGCTGGAAGCCGAGGGTGAGGCGGTCTGCGATCTCGAACCCGCCGCGGCGACCCGCGCGATCCTGACCAGCTGCCGCATGAAGGCGGCCATCGTCGCCGCCGATGAGCGCGAGGAGGGCGACCGCGCCTTGTTGAATTTCGGCCATACCTTTGGCCATGCGCTGGAAGCCGAAACCGGGTTTGGCGATACTCTGCTGCATGGCGAGGCGGTGGCGCTGGGCATGGCGCTGGCCCTCGATTTTGCGGTTTGCCTGGGGATCGCAACCGGGCAGGACGCCAGCCGCGTCAAGCGTCACCTCGCTGCCGCGGGGCTGCCGACCGGGCTTTCGGCGATCGGGCTGTCGGGCAACGCGGCCGACCGGCTGGTCGGGCATATGGGCAAGGACAAGAAGGTGCGGGATGGCCGGATCACCCTGATCCTGCCCCGCCGGATCGGCGATGCGTTCGTGATGCGGGATGCGTCCACTGAACAGTTGCGCGAATTTTTCGGCGCGGCTGCTTGAGGGCTGCGGCCGCCGCGGCTGTTAATTTTTCAGAACCGGTCGCAAATCGACGCCGCGCTGGCTCTGGGTCGACGCCGCCGCGCGATAGAAATCGACGATGTCGACGCGAATCGCCGCGGTCAGGCTCGATGAGTAGCGCCGCCGGTCGATCTCGGTGACCAGCTGATTGATGTTGGTTTCCTGTCGCCGGGCGATCTCCTGCAAGGCTTCCCACATCACAGGCTCAAGGCGCACGCTAGTGCGATGGCCCGCCACGACCACGTTATGGATTACCAGCGATGAGGAAGCGCTTTGGCGTTTTCGAGGGGCGCGGCGCGGCAATGCGGATGGCATGGCGGTAATTTAACTGCCGCTGCCAATATTGCAACCTATGAGGGTCTATAGGATATTCGATACAATTATACCATGGTATGTAATCTCGGTCCGATTCAGGACCGATCCTCCCCGGGAGCCAGGGTCGTCAACGACAGCGCATGGACGCGGGAGGCGAGCTCCTGCTTCAGCACATCATAGACCAGGCGCTGGCGGGCGACGCGGTTGAGGCCGGCAAACGCGGCCGAGGTGATCGTCACGGCGAAATGCGTCTCGCCTTCGGGCCGGGCGCCGGCATGCCCGGCATGACGATGTGACTCGTCGATGACGGCGAGCCGGGTCGGGGCAAACCGCGCTGTCAGCTTTTCCCGGATCGTCTCGGCGACGCTCATTCCCGCTTGGCGCGATGAGGGCTTTGCAGAGCTGCCGCGGCGGCAAGAAACCCGGCGAGCTCGTCGACGACATGGTGGATGTACTCGCGGTCGGCTTCCTCCATCGCCCAATCGACGCCGTTGCGCACCCAGGCCGTCGTCATGCCGAGTTCGGCGGCGGGGGCGAGATTGCGCGCCATGTCCTCGACCATCAGCGCCGTCTCGGGCCGCACCGAATGGCGCTTTAGCAGCAGCCGATAGCCGGGAAGCGCCGGCTTTGGCTCGAAATCGGCCGCGACGATATCGATGATGCCGGTGAACGCGGCGCTGAGGCCGAGATGATCGAGCAGCCGCTCGGCATGCCGCACCGAACCGTTGGTGTGGACGATCTTGCGCCCCTCGAGCTGCCCGAGGGAGGCAACCAGCGCCGGATCGGGCGGCACGCAGGCGAGATCGACCTCATGCACAAAGGCAAGAAAGTCGTGCGGGTCGATGTTGTGCACCTTCATCAGCCCGTTCATCGTCGTGCCGTGCTCGCGGAAGTAGGTGCGCCGCAACTCGGCCGCCTGTTCCTGGGACACTGCCAGGCGGGTGCAGATGTACTCGTTCATCCGCCGCTGCACCTGCGGGAACAGATCGCATGAGGCGGGGTACAGCGTGTTGTCGAGATCGAAGATCCAGGTCTCGATCTCGCCAAGCGGGCAGCGCTCTTGCCGGGTGATGTAGGCCATCGATCGCCGGACCCTCAGCCGCCTCGGATCAGGGTGCCGGCGCCCTCGGTGAATAATTCGAGCAGGATCGCGTGGGGCACCCGCCCATCGACGATCACCGCCGCCTCGACTCCGCCATCGACCGCCGCGAGGCAGGTTTCGACCTTGGGGATCATGCCCCCGGAGATTGTGCCTTGCGCGATCAGCCGGCGCGCCTCCGCCGCCGTCAGCTCCGGGATCAGGCGTTTCTCGCCATCGAGCACGCCCGCAACATCCGTCAGCAGCAGGAAGCGGCGCGCCTTGACCGCCGCGGCGACGGCGCCGGCGACGGTGTCGGCATTGATGTTGTAGGTCGCGCCATCGGCGCCGACCCCGATCGGCGCGATCACCGGGATGATGTCGGATTGGCGAAAGGTCGCCAGCACCCGGTCCTCGATGCGCTCGGGCTCGCCGACAAAGCCCAGATCGGATCCGTTCCGCGTCAGCTTGCGCGCGCGGATCAAGCCGCCATCCTTGCCGCTGAGACCGATCGCGCAGCCGCCGGCCGCGTTGATCGCGGCGACGAGCTGCTTGTTGATCGTGCCGGCGAGGACCATCTCGACGACTTCCATCGTCTCGCCGTCGGTCACGCGCAGCCCATCGATAAAGCTGCTCTTGATGCCCAAGCGCTGCAGCATCTGGCCGATCTGCGGCCCGCCGCCATGCACGACGATCGGGTTGATCCCGACCTGCTTCAACAAAACGATATCGCGGGCGAACGGGTCGCCATTGTCGCCATTGCCCATCGCATGGCCGCCATACTTGACCAGCACGGTCTGGCCGGAATAACGGCGCAGATAGGGCAGGGCCTCGGCGAGGACTGCGGCCTTCGATGCCGGATCGGCTTGGCTCGGTGCAGCGGACATCCAGGTTCTAGGCTCGGACGGAAAAGCGCCGCACTCTACCGTGACGAACGCGGCATCGCCACCGCGCCCGCGGCGACATCGGCGCGCAGCTCGGCAGGCGCGGCAAAGCTGGCAAGGGTTGCCCGCAGCGCGGCGATGCCCTGCGCCTTTTCGGCGCTGGTCAGATGGATCTCGGGATGCGCGGCGCCGTGCCGCGCCAGCTCGGCAAGGACTGCATCCGCGACCTTGGCAAGCTCGGCCACGCTGGGTTTATCGGTCTTGGTCAATACCACCTGATATGACAACCCGGCCGAATCGCAGAGCTGCAGGATCGGCCGATCCGGGTCTTTCAACCCATGCCGCGAATCGATCAGCAGGCAGACGCGGCGCAGGCTATTCCGGCCCCGCAAGTAATGCTGCACCGTTTGGGTCCACGCCTTGACGGCGCTCTTCGAGGCTTCGGCGTAGCCGTAGCCCGGCAGGTCGACCAGCATCAGCCGGCCGCCGAGTGCGAAGAAATTGATCTGACGGGTGCGTCCCGGCGTGTTCGAGGTGCGCGCCAGCATGCGCCGGTTGGTCAGCGCGTTGACCAGGCTCGATTTGCCGACATTGGAGCGGCCGAGGAAGGCGATTTCCGGGAGCGTCTCCGGCGGGCATGCGTCGGCTTCGGCGGCCCCGGCAATAAAGCGGCAATCCCGCGCGAAGAGGAGCCGCCCGGCCTCGATCAGCTCCGGCTCGATGTCGCGCGGCGGGAACAGATCGCCGGACAATGCTTTTGCATCCATCTCCAACTCTTAGCCCTTTGGCCGGGCTTGTCCCGGCCATCCACGTCTTTGTTCGGGGCACATCGACCGTCTTGAAGACGTGGATGCCCGGAACAAGTCCGGGCACGGGGAACTAAAATTCAGGCCGCGCCCGCGCGGTGCATGATCGCCCATTGCTGCGCGATGCTGAGAAGATTGTTCCACGCCCAGTAGATCACCAGCCCGGCCGGGAAGGCCGACAGCATGTAGGTGAACACGATCGGCAGCAGCATGAACATGCGCGCCTGAACCGGATCGACCGGCTGCGGGTTGAGCTTTTGCTGCAGGTACATCGTCACGCCCATAATCAGCGGCCAGGCGCCGATCGCGACAAAATGGGCAATGGCTTCGGGCGGCGCGAACGGGAGCAGGCCGAACAGGTTGATGAAGGTGGTCGGATCGGGCGCCGAGAGATCGTGGATCCAGCCGAAAAACGGCGCGTGCCGCATCTCGATCGTCACAAACAGTACTTTGTACAACGAGAAAAACACCGGGATCTGGATCACGATCGGCAGACAGCCGGCCAGCGGGTTGGCGCCGACCTTCTTGTACATCGCCATAATCTCTTGCTGCTGGCGCGCCTTGTCGTCGGGGAAGCGCTCGCGGATTTTCTGCATCTCCGGCTGGAGCAATTTCATCTTGCTCATCGCCGCGTAGGATTTGTTGGCGAGCGGGAAAAACAGCAGCTTGATGATCAGGGTCAGCAGCAGGATGGCGAGTCCGAAATTGCCGAGCAGCCCGAAGAAGAACTGCAGTACCAGAAAGATCGGCTTGGTCAGGAAATAGAACCAGCCGAAATCGATCGCGAGATCGAAATGCGGGATGCCGGATTTCGCGTAGGCATCGAGCAGATTGAATTCCTTGGCGCCGGCAAAGAACCGGGTCGAGGTCGCGGCGGTGCCGTCCGCCGGCACCGTTATTTGCGAGCCGAGATAATCGGTCTGGTAGCGATCCACCCCACCTTGGAGGACGTGGGTAAAGCGCGCCTTGATTGCATCCTCCTGTGGCGGGACCAGTGCGGTCAGCCAGTATTTGTCGGTGAAGCCGAGCCATCCCCCGGTCGAGCTGTAATCGATCGGCTTGCCAGCTTCGATCGAGCTGTAGGTGACCTCGCGCAAACCGCCGAGTTCGCCGATCAGCCCCTCATGCAGGATGTAGTAGCCGCCGACCTGCGGCGTGCCGGTGCGGCTGATCAGAGCATAGGGCAGCAAATTGACCGGCGTATTGCCGCCGTTGCGCACCGTGTCGCGCACCGTGAACATGTAGTTTTCGTCGATCGTGATCGTGCGCGTGAAGACGAGGCCGGCGCCGTTGTCCCAGGTCAACGTCAAGGGCTGGGTTGGGGTCAGCGGACCGCCCGAGGCGCTCCATTGCGTGTCGGGCCCGGGGACCTTGGTGCCGGAAGTCCCGGCCACCCAGCCGAATTCGGCGAAATAGGGATCCTTGGTCCCCTTCGGCCACAGCAGCACGACTTCCGGGCTCTTCGGGTCCACCGTCTCGTGATATGTCGCGAGCGTCAGATCGTCGATGCGGCCGCCGGTCAGCGCCACCGAGCCATGCAGGCGCGGCGTGTTGATCCGCACCCGCGGCTGCTCGGCGATCGCCTGCTCGCGCGTCTCCGCTCCGGGAGCCGCGGCCGCGCCGGTGGCGGGAGCGGTCGTGCCCGGCGCGCCAGGCGTAACACCGGGCGCCGCCGTGCCCGGCGATGGTGTCGCGGGGGCGGTTTGCGTCGGCACCGCCGGCGAAGGCGGCGGGACCGGCGGGCGCAGTTTCTCGAACAGAAACTGAAACCCGATCAGGATGCCGACCGACAGGACGATCGCGAGAAGAAGGTTTTTTTGTTCCATTGCGGTCGGGAGGCGCGAGCCTCAGCGGCTCGGTTCGGAAGGGACGGGGTCGTAGCCGCTGCCGCCCCACGGATGGCAGCGCGACAACCGGCGCAAGGCGAGGCCGAGGCCGCGCCAGACGCCGTGCCGTTCGACGGCTTCGGCGGCGTAATGCGAGCAGCTCGGATAATACCGGCAGGAGGGCGGCAGGATCGGCGCGACGACGAGCTGGTAACCGCGGATTGTCGCGGTTATGCCCCAGCCCAGAATGCGGCTCGCGCCGCCCGCAAAACTCATCTCACTTTCTCCTCGGCGGCGCTCACCCGCTGGCGGGCCGCGCGCCGGGCTTCTGCCGATCGAGCTGCCGCAAGGCCCCTTCGAGATCGGCGACCAGCTCCGCGTAGGGCCGCTCGCTCGTTGTCGCGCGCGCGACGATTACATAGTCCGTTCCCGGCCGCGCCTTGCGCGGCAATACCTCGGCGGCGATTGCGCGCAACCGCCG
>VAZR01000079.1 GCA_005888515.1 Alphaproteobacteria bacterium
CACCGCGATGACGCCGTTTGTCATCAGCCCCTGGAACGGGTGAACGACGGTCTGCACCCAGTTCGTCAGGACTCCTTCGGCGTAGCGCTTTTCCGCGACATCGGCGACATGCACGTCCCACTGGTGGCGGTGCTTGGCGTCGAGCGCCAAGGATTTAACGGCGCGAATACCGTGGATCGTCTCGACCAGGAAGGATCCGCGGCGGGTCTCGGCCGCGATCACGGCGCTGACACGCCGTCTGATCGACGGCAGCATAAGGATTAGCCACAGGCAAATGATCGCGCACAGCGCCATCACGCAGACCGTCATGATCGTGCTGAAGAAAAACATGATCGGCAGGAAAAACAGAATCACGATCGCATCCAGCGCCGTGCCGAACAGCTGGCTCACGAGAAACTGACGGATCTTGCCCATTTCCGCGATGTTGTGGACGATCTCGCCGGTCGATTGCTTCTCGTAATAGTCGATCGGCAGATTGAGCATCTTGTCGAAAGTGTAGGTCCACAATTTGACGTCGGCGCGCAACGTAATGAACAAGACCAAATAGCGGCGCAGATGGCCGAACGCCGTTTCGAAAAGCAGCAGGACGCCGAACGCAATGCAAATCAGCGTAAAGGTGTTCAAGCTGCCGTAGTACATGACGCGATCGATCAGCACGCGCCAGAACATGATCGGCGAGACGGCGGTGATGCTCAGAACCACGGCGCAAATCGCGAGATCGCGCGTCAGCCGCTTGTCGCGCAGCAACTGCGCCAGCACGAAGCGGAAGCCGAAAGGCTGGTTTTCATCCCGCAGCCGATAATCGCGCTTGACCAGGATGACTTCGCCGTCCCAAGCCGCGGTGAAGCGCGCCTCGTCGAGCATCAACGGGGCGTGCTGGGGCGCGTTCGGGTCGCGCAGCACGACGATTGGCGGGCGGTCCTGCGCCTCGACATGGACGCGCATCAGCACCATCGCGGCGCCGTTGCGCAGTACTACGATCGCCGGCAGGGCGGTACCCATCTTGACGAGGTTTGCCCAGCGCAGCCGGGTGGCCTTGGCGCGCAGGCCCGATGCATCCGCGATACGCAGCAGTTGCTCGACCGATACCTCGCCCGAGGGAAGCTGATGGTCGCGGATCAGCTGCGCCACCGAGAGATGGACGCCACGTTGCCGCGCCGCGATGACAAAGCTGCCGAGCAGCGACGACGCGCCGCTTTGGGCATTGGCGCCGCGGGTATTATTTGCCGAGCTCAGGGCCGGCGTATCGTTCAGCGCCAGGGTCACGGGACGCACTTCCTCATCGGGCGAAGGAGCGGTTGTCTTTTAACGAGGGCCAAATCCGCCGCCGGTCAGAGACTGCGGGCGGGAGGCGCGACGGGCCAAGCCGGCACTGCCTCGGCGGCGAATATATAACCGCGGCCAATTTCGGTTTTAATAAGACGTTGCCCGGCCGGACCGGCCAGGCTCGCCAATTTCTTGCGCAGCCGGGCAATGACCGGCCCGACGGCGAGCCCGGCATCGCCGCGCCCCGCGGGATCGACCGCTTCGGCGATGGCCTTCGCTGGCCAGACCACCCCGGGAGTGCCGGCCAGATGCTGCAGCACCTGGCTTTCCACCGCCGACAGGGCAATTCCGGCCCCGCTGGGCCCAATCAACCGCTGTTCCCGAGGCTGCAGTACAAACCCCGAAAAGCTGAGGTCTTCGGTCTCTTCGGCCGGCTGCCCGCTTTGGCCGGCCTGCTGAAAGGCTTCTTTAAGGCGCATCAAATCGATCGGCGGGGTCATGCAGGCAGTGGCACCGGCCTTGCGATAGGCGGCCATCAACTTGTCCTCGGGGCTGCAGACGACGACGATGGGCACAGCGCTTCGCCGCCGGATCCTGCCAACTGCCGTGACGCCCTGTTCGTGCGAGCCGGTCAGGTCGAGCACCACGGCATCGGCCTTATGTTGCTCGATAATTTTAAAGAATTCGTTTTCAATTTGCGCAGAGGCGGTGTCCCCCGGACTCGCCTCAAGCGCGCCGGGGATCGTCAAATCCTCGCGCGCCACGACCACCGTCGATGTTGCCATCGCTCCCTGTCGCTCTCCAAATTTTACCGATGCGAGTGAGGCCGCCCGCTGTAACACAATGTAACGGAGACGCCCTGGAAAAGCAAGTATTGTAGAAAATCCGCGCGATTCGACCGCAGTCTACGGCCGTGTTAAGCTAACAAAACTTCAGGTAGAGGCGTCCTCGTTAACATAAACGGTAACAGAAGAGCTGGGTGGCTTGCCCGAGCATGGATCCTGCCGCCGAGCAGCGGCAGCGACCGAAGCCCGGCATCGTGCTGCACGGCCATCACTCGAATGTGATAACGAGAGGGGTGAACAAGCCGCTGGGAAGGTTGGTTTTCCGCGGCGGAACGGGTCAGATGATATACGACACAAGCTGGTCGGCGGCCGATTTGTAAAAACGCTCGTCTTGCAAGACGGCAGCCTCTAAAACAGCGGACGGACTCGGAGCTGCGGCTCGGGGATCACGCCCGCGAACGGGTCGGCGGAGCTCAGGGAGGAAGGCGTTGGGAGCCTATCTGGTGCGGCGTTTCGGCTTGATGCTGCTGACGCTGTTCGGCATTTCCATCATCATTTTCATGCTGCTGCGGCTGACCCCCGGCAACATTGCCGACATCCTGTTTGACGCTGGCGGCTTTGTCGATCCGGCGGACAAGGCGCGCATCGAGGCCGATCTCGGCCTCGATAAGCCGATACCCGTGCAATACGTCAAATGGATCAGCGGCCTGTTGAGCGGCGACCTCGGCATCTCCTACCAGACGGAGCGGCCGGCGATCCAGGAGATCGCGCCGCGCATCCCGATCACCGCCCGCCTCGCCGTCCTGGCACTATCCTTTTCCGTGCTGTTTGGGGTGCCGCTCGGCGTGATCAGCGCGGTCAATCAGAATTCGAAGCTCGATTATATACTGAGGGTGATCAGCCTATCCGGATTGTCGATGCCCGCCTTCTGGCTCGGCCTGCTAATCCTGATGGGGTTTGTCGCCTACTTCGGCACGATCCCAATCTACAGCGACGCGCCGACCGGCTTCTGGAACGCGCTGTTGATGTACAGCGTGCCGGCGGCGACGGTCGGGTTCCGCAGCTCGGCGCTGATTATGACGATTAATTATTACCACGCCCTCAAAAACGCGATGCTGCCGGTCGTCACCGTGATCGGCATCGACGCGGCATTCTTGCTAGGTGGGCTGATCGTCACCGAGACCGTCTTCAACATCCCCGGGGTCGCGCGCTTCCTGGTCGAGGCGGTGCGCTGGCGCGATTACCCGATGGTGCAGAACCTCGTCATGTTCATCGCCATCGTGGTGGTGACCATTAACTTTATCGTTGATATGACCTATGCGGCGCTAGATCCGCGGATCAAATACTCCGAATAGAACAGGCAGCCCTCTCGCGATCAGGAGAGCCAAGTGAGCACGCTGGATTTCAATGCCGAATTAGCGGCCGCAGGGGCAAATGTTAAAAACCGCTGGGGCGCGCTGCGCTTCTTCGTCCGCCGCTATCCGCTCGGCGCGGCCGGCGCGGTGATCATGGGGATCTTTCTGTTCGCCGCGGCCTTCGCGCCCTGGCTGACGGTTTACGATCCGCTCTCGACCAACGCCGCCGCCTCGCTGGCCCGACCGGGCACCGCTCATTGGCTCGGGTGCGATTTCATGGGGCGCGACGTCTGGGCCCGCATCATGTACGGCGCCCGCATCTCGCTGATGGTCAGTCTCGGCGCGATGCTGCTCGGCTCCGGCATCGGGGTGGTGGTCGGGCTGTTGTCGGGTTACCTGCTCGGCTGGTTCGACCTGATTACTCAGCGCATCCTCGAAATGATGCAGGCGCTGCCCCTGCTAGTCCTGGCGATCATCATGGCGGCGGCGCTCGGGCCGTCCTTGCACAACACGATCGTCGCGATCGCGATCCCGCTGGTGCCCTATGTCGCCCGCGTCATCCGCTCCAACACACTGACCCTGCGCGAGCAGCCCTTTGTCGAAGCGGCGAAGGCGATCGGCATGCCCGAGATGCGCATCGCGATCCGGCACGTCCTGCCCAACACGCTGTCGCCATTGATCGTGCCGGCGACCGCCCAGCTCGGCTCGGCGATCCTCGTCGAGGCGACCCTATCGTTCCTCGGTCTCGGCGTCCCCGAGCCGCACCCCTCCTGGGGCCGCATGCTGTCGGAATCGGCGGCCGAATACGTGCGCACCGCGCCGTGGCTGGTGATCTTCCCCGGGCTGGCGATCTCTTTCGTCGTATTCGGTACCAATCTCTTGGGAGACGCCTTGCGCGATCTGCTCGATCCACGGCAACGTAGCTGATAAATACTCCACGCCCCCGCGTACAAGATTGAACACGGCCGACCTGGAGACCCCCACTTGGCGACCGCCACCGAAGCAAGACGACCCGACTACGCGCCGCTGAACCAGCCGGGCCATAACGCCGAGACGGTGCTCGAGGTCGAGGGGCTCCAGACGTACCTGTTCACCCGCCTCGGGGTGGTCAAGGCGGTCGACGACGTGTCGTTCTCGATCCGCCGGGCCGAGACCTTGGCGATCGTCGGCGAAAGCGGCTGCGGCAAGACGATGACGGCGCTGTCATTGTTGCGCCTGGTACCGAGCCCGCCGGGCCGGATCGTCAGCGGCTCGATCAAGATCGACGGCCGCGACCTCGTCGCGCTCAGCGAACCCGAGATGCGCGACATCCGCGGCAACGAGATCTCGATGATCTTCCAGTAGCCGATGACCTCGCTGAACCCGGTCATGACAATCGGCCATCAGATCAGCGAGACGATCCGGCTGCACGAGGATCTCTCCAAGGCCGCGGCGATGGAGAAGACCATCGAGATGCTGCGGCTGGTGCGCATCCCCGAAGCTAAGCAGCGCGCCAAGGAATACCCGCACCAATTGTCGGGCGGCATGCGGCAACGCGCGATGATCGCGATGGCGCTGGCCTGCAATCCACGGGTGCTGATCGCCGACGAGCCGACGACCGCGCTCGATGTGACGATCCAGGCGCAGATCCTCGACCTGATCGTCGCGCTGCAAAAGCGGCTCGGCACCGCGGTGGTGCTGATCACCCATGATCTGGCGGTCGTCGCCGAGACGGCGCAGCGCGTCATCGTCATGTATGCCGGCAAGAAGGTCGAAGAGGCTGATGTCGAGGAGCTGTTCGAAGCGCCGCTGCACCCCTACACGCATGGCCTGATGGCCTCGATCCCGCATCTCGCCGTGATCGGCGGCGATACCGGCATTGCCGCCAATGGCCGTCTCAAGGAGATCCCGGGTCAGGTGCCGGCGCTGACTAACCTGCCGCCGGGCTGCTCGTTCGCGCCGCGCTGCCCCTACGCCGACGATCGCTGCCGCTCGTTCTTCCCGCCCTTCGAGCAAAAGCGCCCCGGGCATTGGGCGGCGTGCTGGCACTCGGAGAAGCTTTATGGTTGATGCCGCGACCGGCAACGGGGTTGCGGTCGGCGGGCCAGGACATAACAGCCCGCCGGTGCTCGACGTCATCAATCTGAAGAAGCACTTCCCGGTCAAGAAGGGCGTGCTACGGCGCACCGTCGGCCAGGTCTACGCCGTCGACGACGTCACCTTCTCGATCGGCGAGGGCGAGACCCTCGGGATGGTCGGCGAAAGCGGCTGCGGCAAGTCGACCGTCGCCCGCACCGTGTTGCGCCTGATCGAGCCGACCGACGGCTCGATCCGGCTCGACGGCCATGACGTGACCCGGCTTGGCAAGACCGACATGCGGCCGTATCGCCGGCAGATGCAGATGATCTTTCAGGACCCGTTCTCCTCGCTCAACCCGCGCATGTCGGCTGGCGATATCGTTGCCGAGCCCTTGCAGGTCCACGACATTGCCCACGGCAAGGAAAAAGCCAAGCTGGCCGCCGAACTGTTCGACCAGGTCGGGCTGCGGCGGAGCCAGATGAGCGCCTTTCCGCACGAATTCTCCGGCGGCCAACGTCAGCGCATCTCGATCGCCCGCGCGCTTGCCCTCAATCCCAAGCTGATCGTCGCCGACGAACCGGTCTCGGCGCTCGACGTCTCGATCCAGGCGCAGGTCATCAATCTGATGATGGATCTACAGCGCGAGAAGCGGCTGTCCTATCTGTTCATCGCCCACGATCTCGCCGTCGTCGAGCACATCAGCCACCGCATCGCGGTCATGTATCTCGGCAAGATCGTCGAATACGCCGACAAGAAGACGCTGTTCACCAACCCGCAGCACCCCTACACCGAGGCGCTGTTATCGGCGGTCCCGGTGCCGAATCCGAAATTGAAGCGCGAAAAGCGCTTGTTGCAAGGCGATGTGCCGAGCCCGATCAACCCGCCGCCGGGCTGCGCCTTTCACACCCGCTGTCCCTATGCCGAGGCGCGCTGCAAGGTGGACACGCCGAGGCTGGTCGAGATCAGCCCCGGCCATGGCGTCTCCTGCCATCTGCGGGTGAACTAAACCGTTAATCCCTCTCCCGCACCGCGGGAGAGGGTGCCTGAGGGCGTATCCGAAGGCGGGTGAGGGTGTTTGCGCACGCTCTGCCCTCACCGCCTGCGGCGTGGGCCCCTCCCTCTCCCGTAGTGCGGGAGAGGGGCTATGCCGCGGCTACGCGTTGATGTCGACGAGCTCCTCGATGCGGAGCCCGTCGCGCACCTTCTTGACCAGCTCTTCCGGATCGAAATCGATGCCGACCGGGTTTTTGTCGTCCTCGCGGCGGTTGCGCATGTAGTTCTGGCATTCGATCGCAGTCGCGAAATTGTCGACCAGCAACTCGACCTGGTTGTGGTCGGGGTCGTAGTAGTACATCGATGTCGTCATGCCGTGATTGACGCAGCGATGCGGCGAGATCCCCTGTTCCTTCAGCTCGAGGTAATGCTCGGTCAGCTCGTCAAGACCGGAGAAGGTGAAGGCGACGTGGTGCAGCCCGACCTCACCGCCGGCCCGCGCCGTCTTGCCCTCGGTCGGTTTCTTGTCGGCGAGCGGCCCCGGATCGATAAACGCGACCCGGTGGTGTTCGTCATCATAGCTGATGAAAGCGATGTGCTTGTTTTGAAACAGCACCTCCGCCCCGAGGGTTGTGCAGTACCAGTCGACCATCTGCTCGCGCCGGTTGGTCTGCAACACGAGATGCGACAGCTTTTTCGGTGATGCCATTGTGTCCTCCCTAAGGTGTGACGCCGCTCGGCAGCCGCCCGCCGCGGCCGCGGGGCAATGTGTTGAGCCGCAACGGGATCGGGTTGCCGAGCCAGATCGCGAAGCTGCTGTGATCCTTGACCGCATCCTCGGTCAGCGGGTGGACCAGCACGTCGAGCCCCTCGCGGTTCAGCATCAAATACGACACGACACGCTCGAACTCTGCGGGCTTGAAGATCACCAGGACATTGGCGATCGGGTGCGGCCCGACCGGCCCGTCGCGGAAACCGTCGATCTCGACGCGGAATTTGTCACCGACCGCGGCGCACACCCGCTCGGCGACGGAGCGCGTCTTTGCCGGGTCATAATAGATGTGCGCGTGATATCCCAAATTCTCGACGGATTTTTCGGCTGCATCGCTCATGCGGCAACCTCCGGACTGGCCAGGGCTCAAAGCAGCGGGTGCCCGATTGTGGCACAAACCGGCGCTCTTGCCCACGCCGGCGCGGCCGTGCGCCCCCGCAGGGCGGAAAGCCGGTCGCGTTCCGCCCGCGCGGTCACGCCGGGGTAGGCCGCGTGCGCCCCCAATTTAGGATCGAAGATCGGCGGCTACGGCTGCGTCCGGTTTCGGGACGCAAGCTGCGCGTAGCGCCGCGCCAGTTTCGTCAGCTCCGTCCGCCGCCGCTGGCCGCATTCGCCGTCCGCCAAGAGACGGAACTGGTCGGCGTAGTACCGGTAATGCGCGGCCCGTTCGGCGCGCGACCGCGGATTGGCCCCGCTATGCGCGCCGGCGCTCCTCCCCGATGCTCGAGCCCCGGACATCTCGTCCTCTCGGCTTCATTCACCGTCGCAAAAAACGTCCCCAGGGTACGGAAATTCCTCGTGCGAGCCTGTGATCGTTTTGTGATTAGCGCCGGCGGATCTGCGGCTGCGCTTCTGAACCAAATGGCCGTGACGGGCTCGACCCGGGCATCAAAATCTGTTCGCTGCCGCTCAGGCGGGGGTGGCCAGAACCGGCCCGGCCACGCGGGCGAGCGGCATTGGCGTGCCGGCCGGCGTTACAGCTCGCCTTCGGCCTTCAGCATGCGCACGCTGTTGCGCATTGCCGCGACGGTGTCCTCAAGCTCCGCCTCACCATGGGTGGCCGAAACGACGCCGCCGGGATGGCTGGAGAGGTCGACGCCGTGCACCATCATCGCGAGGCGCATCTTGTGCACGACCCCGGCGTTGCGATCGCCTTTGAGGCTGGCGAAAGAATACTGCAGCGGGTCGAAGCGGGTCGGTGTGACCGGCTCGCGCTCGGGGTTCGTGAACAGCTCCAGCATCGAGAAGGTGCCGTAAGCAGCCCAGGGCACCCGTTCCTCCTCGAACACCTCGTTGAGCCGCCGGCGCAGATCGTCACTGTATTTATTGGCGCGGGCGCAGGCGTCGGTCTCCGCGACAATCCGCAAGCAGGCGATGCCGGCTGAGGCTGAAAGCGGGTTGGCGTTGAAGGTGCCGGGATGCGCGATCTTTTCCTTGCCGGCGCCCTTGGTGACCTGGAAATCCAGCAGATCGAGAATGTCCTTGCGCCCGGCGACCGCGCCGCCCGGCAGACCGCCGGCGAGGATCTTGGCCAAGGTCGTCAGGTCGGGGCGGATGCCATAAGCCTGCTGCGCCCCGCCCGGCGCGACGCGGAAGCCGGTCACCACCTCGTCGAAGATCAGCACGACGCCGTGCTCGGCGGTCAGCCGGCGCAATGCCTGCAGGAAATTCGGGTCGATCGGCAATTTGCCGCCATTGGCGCCGGTCGGCTCGATGATCGCGGCCGCGACCTCGCCCTTGTGCTGCTCCAGGAGCTTGGCCAGCCCCGCCTCGTCATTCTGGTCGCACAACAGGACATTGCCGGCGACTGCGTCGAGGACACCGGTCGTCGCGGTGCCGTCGAAATGGTTTTGGTGGCCGGATGTCATGTGATCGTGCCAGCCGTGGAAATTATAGTTGAACCGGATCAGCTTCGGCCGGCCGGTGAAGGCTCGGGCGAGCCGCACCGCCATCAACGTCGCCTCGGTGCCGGACGAGGTAAAACGCACCCGTTCGGCCGAGGGGATCAGCCGCATCACTGCTTCGGCCCAGCGGATCTCCAGCTCGTGGCTGGCGCCGAAATGGGTGCCGCGGTCCAGCTGGGCGTGCACCGCGGCCATGACCTCGGGACGGCAATGGCCGAGCAACATCGCACCGTGCCCGCCGAAATAATCGACATAGCAGCGCCCGTCGACATCCCATTTGCGCGGGCCTTTGGCGTGGTCGATGTAGATGCCGTACGGTTCGATGTAGCGGGAATCGTGGGTGATGCCGCTCGGGAACAGCTCCGCCGCCGTGGCGGCGCGCGCCGCCGAGCCCGGCGTCGCGGCGCGGTAGGCGGCAATGATCGGCGAATTCGTGGTCAGGCTATCGGGCATGTCGGGCTCCGGATGCGATCGGCAATAGTTGTAGGCCCGCCGCTCGCCGCGGCCAAGCGGCTTACCCTAAAATGAGGCGCGAAGGAGAGCGACATGACCGAAACTTACCGCGACGAGCTGCGCGCCCGCTTCGGCCTCGATCTGGGTCTCGATGGCGAGGTCCCCGACGATGCTTGGCTGCGCCGGGTGCTATTGCGCCGGACGCAGCGCCGCTATGCCGACCGGCCGGTGCCCGAATCACTGGTGCGGCTGTTGCTCGCGGCGGCGTTCTCGGCCTCCTCGAAATCCGATTTTCAGCAGGCCTCGGTGATCTGGCTGAAGGACCGCGTCCGGCGCGATCGGCTGGCGGCGCTGTTCCCGGACATGCCGTGGATCGGCGCCGCGCCGGTATTCCTGGTCTTTGTCGGCGACGCGCGGCGGCTCGAAAAACTCGGGGAGTTGCGCGGCCATCGCCAGTCCAACCGCACGCTCGAAGGGTTCTTCAACGCCACGATCGATGCCGCCCTCGCCTTGCAGACCTGCACGCTGGCAGCCGAAACGCTCGGGCTCGGCTGCTGCCCGATCAGCGTGCTCCGTAATCGCATCGCCGAAGTCGCGGAAATCCTCGAGCTGCCCGACAAGGTGTTTCCGGTGGCCGGGCTGTGCCTCGGCTATCCGGCGCAGCCGGGCTTTATCAGCATGCGGCTGCCGTTGGACGCGACGGTTCATATCGATCGCTATGATGAAGCGGGGTTGCCGGCGGTGGTCGATGGTTATGACAAGCGGCGTGACGCGCGCCATTCGATCCGTGACCGCCAGCGCGCACCGGAGCGGTTCGGCACCGCGGATTTCTACGGCTGGTCGGAGGACAAGGCGCGCCAGGCAATGAACCCGGAAGGAGTCGGCTTTGCGGCCTGGCTGCGCGCCCACGGCTTCACCTTCGATGAGCCGGAGCCCGCGCCCAGGTAATTTACTCCCGGGAACTCGCTCCCCGGCTGCGGGTTACGACTACACGCGGCAGGCGGGCAGCATGGATATGCCGGATACGGTTGTTTCTCCGGGATCGGACGCGGATCTGGCGCCGGCCGAGGCGGTCGAGGCCGAGCCGACCCAGCTCGAAAGGCGGGAAAGGCTCCGGACGGTTTTTCTCGGCGGTTTGTTGGGGCTGGCAGCGCTGGCAGCTTCCTATGCCGCGGCCGAGATCGTCTTGCCGATCCTGCTGGCCTTCGTGCTGAACCTGGTGTTTCGGCCGGTATTGCGGCTCTTGTTGCGGGCGCGCCTGCCGCAGCCATTGGCGGCGCTGTTCATCGTTTTGTCTTTGGTGGCGCTGTTCATCGCCGCGGCCGTACTGTTGTCCGGGCCGATCAGCGGGTGGATCGGGCGGCTTCCCGAGACATTGCCGCGCATCGAGCAGCGGCTAAGCTTTCTGAGCCGGCCGATCAAATCACTGCAAGGGGCGCTTCAGCATGTCGAATGGCTGGCGCCAGGGGGCGGCCAACAAGCCGCGGGACAAGGCGCCCCCCTCCCACAAAACGTCCTCACCCAGGTTTGGACCGTCGCCGGCGGGGCATTCACGACCCTGGTGGCGCTATTCTTCATCCTCGTGTCGGGTGAAACCTTCCTGCGGCGCCTTGTCGAAATCCTGCCGCGCTTTAAGAACAAGCGCCAACTCGTCGATATCTCGCAGGAGATCGAGGAAGACATCTCGATCTATCTCGGCACGATCACGATGATGAATGCCGCGGTCGGAGTCGCGACCGGCGCCGTCGCGGCGCTGAGCGGTCTCGGCGACCCGCTGCTGTGGGGGATCTTTGCGTTTCTGCTGAACTATGTCCCGATCCTCGGGCCGACAGCCGGCGTTCTCACCTTTTTCGTTGCGGGGCTGGTGGTATTGGATCCGCTCTGGCTAGCTTTTGTTCCAGCCGGACTTTACATCCTGATCCACGTCGCCGAGGGCGAGACGATAACGCCGATGCTGCTGGCCCGCCGGTTCACCGTAAACCCGGTGCTGGTCATGATCGGCGTATTCTTCTGGTATTGGATGTGGGGCGTCGTCGGGGCCATCCTCGCCACCCCGCTCCTGGCGATCACCAAGATCATCTGCGAC
This sequence comes from Alphaproteobacteria bacterium, assembly GCA_005888515.1. Classification (GTDB taxonomy): domain Bacteria; phylum Pseudomonadota; class Alphaproteobacteria; order ATCC43930; family CGMCC-115725; genus DATARH01. The sequence goes on from VAZR01000079.1 coordinate 11,673, forward strand.
CGCATCGAGCCGCTGCAGCCGGTCGGCCATTTCATCGGCCGCTGAAAACAGAAAGGCCGCCCTGCTTGGGGCGGCCTTTCGCCGAATACCAGCGGCCTAAGCGGCCGCGCCGATGCCTAGTTCAGGCATGGACCTCCGCGAGGGCGGGGATCCTGGTCACGGCAGCGGTAGACCGCGGTTTATGGCTAGACACAGGATCACCTCCTTTCAGTTGTTGCGCCGAAGGCCCTAATGTACGGGCACGTCCGCGGCGAAACAAGCGTTTGCGATCGAAAACGCTACAGCCCAGTTTCCCAAGCCGTTCCACGGCCGGCGGTGGCGCGGCGGAGCCGGCGCGGCGATGCGCCGCAGCGCGAATCGCCTCGCTTTCCATAGCCGCCGCGGATATCGCCTCCCTCCGGGTTCATGGCATGATGACGCTCGGAAACAGACGAGATGCGCGGCGATGTCGAGCGACCGGATGACCGTCAACGGGATCGAATTGGAGGTGCTGCGCCGCGGCGCCGGGACCCCGGTTCTACTGCTCCACGGCATGGACACGGTGCACCCGCAGGCCCGTTTTCTCGACCTGCTCGGCCGCGACGCCGAGATCATCGCGCCGTCCTCGCCGGGTTTCGGCAACACCAAACGCCCGGCCGATTTCGACACGATGTACGATCTTGTGCATCTCTACCTCGCCATGCTCGACGAGCTGCCCTACGACAAGGTGGCGCTGGTCGGCCTGTCGTTCGGCGGCTGGCTGGCGGCGGAAGTGGCGGTCGCCTCGTGCCATCGCCTGAGCAAGCTGGTCCTCGTCGATGCCGTGGGCATCAAGCTCGGCGGCCCGACCGACCGCGACATCCTCGATGTCTTCAACGTCAACCCCGCCGAATTGCGCCGCTGCA
>VAZR01000384.1 GCA_005888515.1 Alphaproteobacteria bacterium
CCTCGCTGATGTCGAGGGCAATGACGCGCGCGCCCATCGCGGCCGCCAATTGCGTCGCCGACAGCCCGACCGGGCCCTGGCCGAATATCGCGATCGTGTCGTTGCCGGAAATCCTGATGCGACGCAGCGCGCCATAGGCGGTGCCGGTGCCGCAAGAGATCGCCGCGCCGGTGACGAACGACAATTCATCCGGTAGCGGGACCAGCGTGAAGGCCGGCACCTTCAGATACTTGGCATGGCCGCCGTGGGCGTTGTTGCCATAGACCAGCACCGGCTGCTCCTGGCACAGCTGCGACCAGCCCGAGCGGCACTGGTTGCACACGGTGCAGCCCTTGTAATGATGCACCATGACGCGCTGGCCGATCTGCGCCTGGGCGGCGCTGACCCCCGGGCCGATCGCCGCGACGATGCCGCAGGGTTCATGCCCGGCGATGACCGGCTCGGTCGCCGCAGGCAGACCGCCGATCGCTTGGCCGCCCTTTGGCCGGCGGTACTGATGCAGATCGCTGCCGCACATGCCGGAGGCCTTCATCTCGACGACGACTTCGCCCTCGCCCGGTGTCGGGTCGGGGAATTGCATCATTTCGAGCTGGCGTTCGCCGGTAAACACAACCCCGCGCATCGCTTCCTCCTCCCGGCTGACACGACGTTTTCTGCGATGCTGCCCCCGCACTTCCCTCCCCCGCTTGCGGGGGAGGGAATGGGAGGGGGCATCGGACCCAACTCCGCTGACATCGCGCTTGGTGCGATGCTAGCATGAGATCCCGTCGGGGGGCAGGCAATCGCGGCCGTGGGGCTCAGGGGCTTGGGGGAAGGAATGCGGCGCTCACTGTGTGTTGTTGCCGGTATCGGCGCGGCATGTGCCGCGCTGTTTCTGCCGTTGCGGCAGGCCCATGCCTGGGGCCCGGAGGCGCATCGCGCGATCGCGCTGATCGCCGACAAATTCCTGCAGCAGAACGATGCCGCCGCGCGCGGCAAGGTCCAGGCCGTACTGGCGACCGATAAGGACAATCGCCTGACCAAGAACGACATCGCCAGCGAAGCGACCTGGGCCGACGCGTTGCGCGACAAGAGCCAAGAGGCGCGCTTCGCCACTTCGGGGTGGCATGCCGTGCGGCTGCGGCCCGACAGCCCCGATCTCGCCGCCGCCTGCTCCGGACACAAGCCGCTGCCCGCCGGCTATCCGGCGAGCCGCGGGCCGCCGGACAATTGCGTCGTCGACAAGATCCTGCAGTTCGAGAAGGAGCTGCAGAACCCGGACACCTCAGCCGGCGAACGGCTTGCGGCGTTGCAGTTTCTGTTAAATCTGGTCGGGGATGTGAACGACCCGCTGCTCGCGATCGACCGCGGCGACCAGGGCGGCCGTTGTACCGCGGTGCAGATCGCCACGAAACCGCCAGTGCGGCTGTCGAGCTACTGGCAAACCACGCTGGTCGGCGAAGTCGTCGGCCGCGATCCGGCTGCCGGCGCGGCGCGGATTCTCGCCTCGGTCGCGGGTGCCGACGTGCAGAAATGGGCTGCCGGCAATCCGGAAAGCTGGGCGCTCGAGAGCCACGAAATCGCCAAGACCATCATCTACGGCTTTCCCGCGGACAGCGCGGCCGGCAAATACGCTTTCCCCGGCACGAGAGGCGAACAGGAAGGCTGCGGCGACGTCACCCTCCACAAGGTCGCTGCCGATTACGAGACAAAGGCCCTGGCTGCGGTCAAGCAGCAGCTCGCGAAGGGCGGCATTCGCCTTGCCCAGGTGTTGCGCGACAGCTTCAAGTAGCGCGGCACCGAGCCGATTGCCTGGAGAGGGCGGCAGCAAAGCGGATGCGGGTTCTCGTCGTCTATGCGCATCCCTTAAGCGACAGCTTCGCGGCGGCGCTGCGGAACGCGGTCGTGGTGCGCTTGCGTGAGGCGGGGCACGAAGTCGATCAGTGCGACCTCTACGCCGAAGGCTTCGACCCGGTGCTGACGCCGGGGGAGCGGCGTGCCTACAACACGGCGCAACCCGATCTCGCCGCGGTCGAGACTCATGTCGCGCGGCTGCGGGCGGCCGAAGCGCTGGTCTTATGCTTTCCGACCTGGTGGTACGGAATGCCGGCGATCCTCAAGGGCTGGTTCGACCGGGTCTGGGCGACCGGCGTCGCCTTTAGCTTGCCCGAAGGCGGCGGCGCGATCCGCCCGGCGCTGCACAACATCCGGAAGTTCGCCGTAGTGACGACTTATGGTTCGCCGTGGTGGCTGATGAACCTGGTGCTCCGCGCCCCGGTTCGCGCGGTACTGATCGGCGGGTTGCGGCGGCTCTGCGGCAACGACTGCCAGTGGGTATTTCTGGCGCTCTCCAACATCGACGCTGCGACCCCGGCCCGCTGCGCCCGCTTTCTGGCGCGGGTCGAGCGAGCCATCCCCCGGTTTATCGGGGCTGTTTCCTAAGAACGCGACGCGATAGCCACAAGCCCGCGATCGGCGGGATTTTCACCGAATATTAGGGAAGTGCCGTCTATTCGAAGGCGGGGCCGACCACGAGAGCGCATGATGACCCGACGTGCTGCCGCAATTGCCTTTCTGGAATCGCGAGAGGGCTTCGGGTGGATCGTGATCCTGACCTTCGCGGCCGTGCTGGCGGTCATCGCCGGCTGCGGCTTCTACAAGGTCAGTCTGGACGCCTATGTCGGCAACAAGACCGACGAAAAGGGAACCGCCCTGGAGCTGGTGGACGCCTTTGTCAGCAACTACTCCAATTTGCGACTAGAGTTCGGGGGAGATAGCGCCCCGGTTCCAGCGACATTCCGGGCCCACTCGATCGAGCTCTTCAATCGGACGCGCGGCGCGTCCAACGCGATGAAATTGCGCTGGATCGGCCGGGAGGGACGTGCGATTGCGACGCCGCCGGCAGATCCGAAAATGGCCGCCACGATCGAATCGTTCGTCGGCCGGTCCGATCCGTCGCCGGTCTCGCAATTCCTGACAATCAGCGGCGAGCAGGTCTTCAGGACCGTGTATCCGTGGGTTGCCCGGGAGCGCAGCTGCGTTGATTGACACAACCGG
>VAZR01000385.1 GCA_005888515.1 Alphaproteobacteria bacterium
ATCGATGCGGATCACCTTGATGTCGCCGTCGAGACCCCAGCGCGTCTGCGGCTGGTTGAACCGCGTGCCGACCGCGAGCACGACATCGGCATTGCGCCACAGCTGATGCCCGGCGAGCAGGTTCTGGGCCAGATAATGCCGGTCACTGAGGATGCCCTTGCCGCCGGTGTAGGTCGTCACCGGCGCCTGCAGCCGTTCGGCAAGCCCCAGCACTTCGGCGCCGGCGTCCATGGCGCCGCTGCCGACATAGATCAGCGGCTGCTTCGCGGCGCTGAGCAACTTTGCGGCTTGCGCGATCAGCTCCTCGTCGGGCGGTGGCGCCGGCAATGCCGGGTCCGGATCGGGCAATGTCACCTCGGTTTCGAGCGCCATGATGTCGAGCGGCATTTCCAGCGCGACCGGGCGCGGCCTGCCGTCCGCCATCTGGCGGAAGGCTTCGTTGACGCGCTTGCCGGTCTCGCTCGGATGGTCGATGCGCTCGGCCCATTTTGTCAGACCGCGCAGGATCGCCAGTTGGTCCGGCACCTCATGCAAGAGGCCGAAGCCGCGGCCGATCAGGTTCGACGGGATCTGGCCGCTGATGCACAGGACCGGCGCGTTGGTCGCGTAAGCGGTGGCGAGCGCGGCGGTCGTGTTCAGGACACCGGGACCCGGCACCACCGCATAGGCGCCGGTCTTGCCACTCGCCCGCGCATAGCCGAACGCCATGTAGGCGGCGGCCTGCTCGTGACGCGGATGGATGACGCGCAATCCCTCGCCGGCGTCGTACAGCGCGACAAACAGCGCATCGTTCTGCACCCCGGGCAGCGCGAACAGCGTGTCGACCCCGTGTCGCCGGAGCATCTCGACCAATGCCCCGCCGCCTGTCATCCGCGCCATCGCTTCCTCCCGACTCGCACCGTTGCAGCGACGAAAGCCGTCCAGGCCGGGGAAGTCAACCGATGTCAACTAAGATCGAAACCCCCGACCAGCGGCCTGCTTTCTCTGCTCAGTAATATACCGACCGCCCGGACCCGCCGCCTGCCGCAACCAGCTCGCCGGAGACCGCCCAGGCCTTCTCCGAGGCCAGGAAGACCGCGACGAACGCGACCTCCGCAGCGTCCACCATGCGGCAGATGGAATTGCCCCGCGGCGAGTCCGGCGCGAAATCCCGCCGCTCCGCCTCTTCCGGGGATACGCCCAGCTGGGTGGCGCGGGCGGAGAGCAGGCTCGGCGTGCGCTCGGTGCGGGTCGTGCCGGGATGGATGCAATTGACCGTGATCCCGTGACGGCCCAGTTGCACTGCCAGGGTCTTTGTCATGTGCACCAGGCCGGCATTGCGGGCGCCGCCGCTGAGATTGCCGGCGTTGCGGGCGTTGCCGCCGCTGATGTTGATGATGCGGCCCCAGCCCGCATTCTTCATGAACGGGATGGCCGCGCGGGAGCAGCGCAGCGCTCCGACATACTTCACATTGAAATCCTCGATCAGATCCTCGTCGACGACGGTTTCGATCGGGCCGGTCGCGGTGGCCGAGCCGCCTGGCGCGGAGCCGCTGTTGACCAGGATGTGCAGGCCGCCCAGTTGCTGTGCCGCCTCGGCGACCATGCGGTCCACCTGCTCCTTGCTGGTGACATCGGCTGCGAGGGGAACGATGCGCCGGTTCGTCTCGGCGGCCAGCTCCCGGGCGGTCGCCTCCAGATCCCCCTTGTTGCGCGCCACGATCGCCACATCGGCTCCTTCGCGCGCCAATTCCCGCGCGATGGCTTTGCCGATGCCCCGACTGCCGCCGGTCACGATCGCATGCTTGTCCTGCAATCCGAGCTCCATGGCATTCTCTCCCGTGTTGTAGTGGCGCGATTCTGTTGTTCCGCGGCCATTGTTCTCTCCGAGGGACCCTGGCGCAAGGCGCCGGGCATGGATGGCTCCCATAGCGGGGGATTTCGGTAGGCGGGCAGCAGCCTTGCCGTTCCGGCGGTTGCCTAATCGGCAAGCATCCTTATTTTCAACGTCCTGCGGTATGGCGGTGGGGTGGGCATGGCGGAGGCGGTCTTGGCGCACCGCGCGGGCGGCGAAAAAGGCGCCGAGTACCAGGCGATCGGCCTGGTCTCCGCGGCCCATTTCGTCAATCATTTCCAGCATCTGGTCCTGCCGCCGCTGTTCCCGCTCTTGAAGGCGCAGCTCGGCATCGGTTTTGTCGAGCTGGGTCTCGCATTGACGACCGCCAGCGTCGTCGGGGTCGCCGCGCAATTGCCGGTCGGCTATCTGGTCGACCGGGTCGGCTCGCGCCGGATGCTGGTGCTCGGGCTGCTGGTCGCGGGCCTCGCCTATCTCGGTCTCGGTCTCGCGCCGTCCTATCCGGCAATGCTGCTGGCGATGGTGTTTGTCGGGCTGTCCAACGCCGTTTTTCATCCCGCCGATTACGCGCTGCTGTCGGCCAAGATCGCGCCGCCGCGGCTCGGGCGCGCCTTCTCGATCCACACCTTCGCCGGATTTCTCGGCAACGCCGTCGCGCCGGTGACGATGATCGCGATCGCCGCCGGCGCCGGATTGAATGTCGCGCTGATGGCGGCCGGCATCCTCGCGCTGGTCGTCGCGGTGCCGCTGGTGCTTGCCCGCAGTGCGGACAGCGAGACCGCGCCACAGCACCCGGCGCGGGCAGTCGCGGAGCGCCGCGAGGGGATGACCTCGATCTTGACCCCGACGATCATCGGCCTGACCGGCTTCTTCGCGCTGATGAGCCTGTCCGGTAGCGGCATCAGTAATTTCTCGGTCGTGGCGCTGACCAGCGCCTTTGGCACCTCGCTGTCGGTCGCCAATCTGGCCTTGACCGCGTATTTGAGCGCACAGGCGTTGGGCG
>VAZR01000386.1:0-11424 GCA_005888515.1 Alphaproteobacteria bacterium
TATCACTACGCCTTCGCCATGCTGATCGGCGTCGTCGCGCTGGTCACCTGGTATCTCTTGCGCCGGTGATGCGCGTAATGCACCGCGGTCACCCCCTCCCAACCCTCCCCCATCGAGGGGGAGGGCTTCGCTGTGAGCCGCGAGTGACGACCCTCCCCCTTGATGGGGGAGGGCAGGGTGGGGGTGATGCTCGCCGCATCATCTTCAGCAAAGGAGCGGCGGGATGAGCCACTGGCCGCTTCTGTCGCTCGTCACCTTCCTGCCGCTGGTCGGCGTCCTCTTCATCGGCCTATCGCGCGGCGAGGATGCGATCGTCGCCCGCAACGCCCGCAACATCGCGCTGTCGACCTCGCTGATCGTGTTTGCGCTGTCGATCGTGCTGTGGGTTCAGTTCGACCCGAGCACACCCGCCTTTCAGTTTGTCGAGCGCGCCCGCTGGGTGTCGATCGGCGGCTTCACGATCAACTACCACATGGGGATCGACGGCATCTCGCTGTTCTTCGTCCTGCTGTCGACGCTTCTGACCGTGCTGTGCGTTGTGTCGAGCTGGACCGTCATCCAGGTCCAGGTCAAGGAGTACATGATTTCCTTCCTGGTCCTCGAAACGATGATGGTCGGTATCTTCTGCGCTCTCGATTTCTTCCTGTTCTATGTGTTCTTCGAGGGGGTGCTGATCCCGATGTTCGTGATCATCGGGGTGTGGGGTGGACCGCGGCGCGTCTACTCCGCGTTCAAGTTCTTTCTCTACACGCTGCTCGGTTCGGTACTGTCGCTGTTGGCGATCATCGCGATCTACTTCCAGACTGGCAGCAGCGACATCGAGGTTGCACTTACACACGGCTTCCCGCCGGATCTGCAGAAATGGTTGTGGCTGGGGTTTTTCGCCTCCTTCGCGGTCAAGGTGCCGATGTGGCCGGTGCACACTTGGTTGCCCGATGCGCATGTCGAGGCGCCGACCGCAGGCTCGGTGATCCTCGCCGGCATTCTGCTGAAGCTTGGCGGCTACGGCTTTATCCGCTTCTCACTGCCGATGTTCCCGGCGGCTTCTGCCTATTTCACACCGCTGGTCTTTGCGCTCTCCGCGATCGCGGTCATCTACACCTCGTTTGTCGCGCTGGCGCAGACCGACATGAAGAAGCTCGTCGCCTATTCCTCGGTTGCGCATATGGGCTTTGTGACGATGGGCCTCTTCGCGCTGACGAGCGAGGCGGTGCAGGGCGCGATGATCCAGATGCTGAGCCACGGGCTCGTCTCGGCCGCGCTGTTTCGGGTCGTTGGGGTTGTGTACGATCGGCTGCACACGCGTGACATCGACCGCTATGGCGGGCTGGTCGAGCGCATGCCGGCCTACGCTTTCGTCTTTATGTGTTTCATGCTGGCCTCGGTCGGCTTGCCCGGTACCAGCGGGTTCGTCGGCGAATTTCTGATCTTGCTCGGCACCTTCCGGGTTTCGACGCTTGAATGCTTCCTCGCGGCGACGGCGCTGTTCCTCGGCGCGATGTACATGCTCTATTTGTACCGCCGGGTCATCTTCGGCACGATCACGCGCGAGGATCTGCGCGGCATGACCGACCTCAGCTGGCGCGAGAAGCTCGTATTTGCGCCGCTGCTTATCTTGGTGCTGTGGATGGGTGTCTATCCGAGCTCGTTCCTGACGCCGATACGAACCTCGGTCGATCACATTGTCGCGCAGGTCAATGCCGCCAACAAGACGCCGCGCCAAGCCAGCCGAAGCGACAATGAACTGGCTACGGACAAGTGGGTCCCGGCCTTCGGCGGGGCCACGGTTCAATAATGCCGACGGTTCAATTCACCGGGCTCGCGCCGGCCGTGCCGGAGGTCGTGCTGGTCTGCGCCGCGATGGCGCTGCTGATCATCGGCGTATTGCGCGGCGAGGGATCGAGCCGGCTCGTCTCATGGCTGTCGGTCGCGGTGCTGATCGCGACGCTGGTGATCGCCGGCGTTCTCGGCGGCGAGCGGCAGGTCGGGTTCTACGGCATGTTCGTCAATGACGCCTTCGCGGTCTTCATGAAGGCGCTGGTGCTGCTGGGCTCGGCGGTGACCATCATCATGGGGCTCCGCTACAACGAAGAGCACGGTATCGCGCGTTTCGAGTTCCCGGTTCTGGTGCTGCTCGCCACCGCCGGGATGATGGTCATGATCTCGGCCAACGATCTGATCACCCTCTATCTCGGGCTCGAATTGCAGAGCCTCGCTCTCTACGTGGTGGCGAGCTTCGACCGGGATTCGGTGCGCTCGACCGAAGCCGGGCTCAAGTATTTTGTGCTCGGGGCGCTGGCCTCGGGGATGCTGCTCTACGGAGCCTCGCTGGTCTACGGCTTCACCGGAACCACCAGCTTCGCCAACATCGCCAGTCTGTTCGGCGGCGGCGGCAAGCCGTCGGCCGGGCTGATCATCGGCATGGTGTTCGTCGCGGTCGGGCTTGCCTTCAAGTGTTCCGCCGTGCCGTTCCATATGTGGACGCCAGACGTCTATGAGGGTGCGCCGACCCCGGTGACGGCGTTCTTCTCGGTCGCGCCGAAGATCGCGGCGGTGGCGCTGTTCGTCCGGTTTCTGGTCGAGCCGCTCGGTGGGCTGATCGCCGAATGGCGCCAGATCATCGTCTTTCTGTCGGTCGCCTCGATGATCCTCGGCGCCGTCGCGGCGATCGCCCAGCAGAACATCAAGCGGCTGATGGCCTACAGCTCGATCGGCCATATCGGCTATGCGCTGATCGGCCTCGCCGCGGCGACGCCGAGCGGCATCCGCGGCGTCCTCGTCTATATGGCAATCTACCTGTTCATGAATATCGGCACTTGGGCCGTCATCCTGTGCATGCGGCAGCGAGGACAGAGCTTCTTTTCGAAGCTGTATATTTTCCTCGCCGCCATCGACGCGAACCTGGTCGGGCTTGCGGTGATCGGCGTCGTCACCAGCGTGGTGGGCGCGTTCTATTACCTGCGCATCGTCAAGGTCATGTACTTTGACGAGCCGGTCGGCGTTTTCGACCGGCCGATCGCCGCCGAGCTCAAATGGGTGCTCGTCGTCACGGTATTTCTGACGATGTTCTTCATTCTGCTGCCCGATCCGATCGTCGGCAGCGCCGAGGCGGCGGCGAAAGCCCTGTTCGCGCGATGACCGACGGTGCGCCGTCGCTGCCGCAAGGTTTTCTGCTGCATCGCTTCGATACGGTCGGCAGCACCAATGACGAGGCGCGGCGGCTGGCGCGCGACGGCGCACCCGAAGGGACGCTGGTGTGGGCCGCGGCGCAGAGCGCCGGACGCGGCCGGCGTGGTCACTTATGGCAGTCGCCGCCGGGAAATCTGTACCTGTCGCTGGTCATGCGTCCGGAGGGGCCGGCAGCGCGAGCCCCGCAGCTCGGCTTTGTTGCGGCCTTGGCGCTCGGCGAGGCGCTGGATCAGCTCGCCGGACCGCACCTGCAGCTCCGCTTCAAATGGCCGAACGATGTGCTGATCAACGGCGGCAAGCTCGCCGGCATCCTGCTCGAGTCGGAGATGGCGGCGGCTGGCGGGCTCGATTTTGTGATCATCGGGATCGGGGTCAATCTCGTCTCGGCCCCGCGCGATCTCGAATACCCGGCCACTTCGCTGGCCGATCAGGACGTCTCGGGCATCACCCCCGTGTCCTTGCTCGAAGCCCTGGCGGCCCATTTCATCGTGTCGGTGGAACGCTGGCGCAACGAGGGTTTCGCGCCGGTGCGCGCGGCTTGGCTGCGCCGCGCCAGCGGGATCGGCGAAGCGATCCGCGTCCGCCTCGAACGGCTGACCATCGACGGTCGCTTCCTCGACCTCGACTATGACGGTGCGCTGGTGCTGGATGGCAAGGACGGTCCGCGCCGCATCGCGGCGGGCGAAGTCTTCCCGGCGCTCGGCTGAGGAGGCGCTGATGCTGCTCGCGATCAATGCCAATAATACCAACACGGTGTTCGCGATCTGGGACGGCGTCGATCTTAAGGGCAGCTGGCGCACCGCGACCGAAGGGAAGCGCACCGCCGATGAATATGTTGTGTGGCTCGATCATCTACTCGCGCTGGAGGGCCTCACCCGCGGCAATGTGGACGGCGCGGTCGTCGCGAGCGTCGTACCCGAGGTCAATTTCAACCTCCTCACCCTCTGCCGGAAGTATTGCAACACCGAGCCGCTCGTGGTCGGCGCGAAGGGGGTCAAGCTCGGCACAAAGGCGCTCGTGGACCGCCCGGAGGAGGTCGGCGCCGATCGTCTCGTCAATACCGTCGCGGCGCACGATCGCTATAAGGGCCCCTTGATCGTTGTCGATTTTGGCACCGCGACGACGCTCGATGTGGTCGACCGTGACGGCAATTATTGCGGCGGTGTCATCGCGCCGGGGATAAATCTATCGCTCGCCGCGTTGCACATGGCAGCGGCCAAGCTGCCCAGCGTCCGCATCAGCCGCACGGAGCACGTGATCGGCAAGGACACCGAAAGCTGCATGCAATCGGGCATTTACTGGGGCTATATCGGGCTAGTCGAGGGGCTCGTTGGCCGGATCAAAAACGAATTCGGTGCGCCGATGAGGACGGTCGCGACCGGTGGGCTGGCGCCGCTCTTCGGGGGCGCGACTGAGGCCATCGAACATGTCGATCCCGACCTTACTCTATGGGGCCTCCGCCTGATCTATCGCCACAACACCAACCGATGAGCCCTGCGGCTCCCTACAACCCCGGCGACGCCACGTCCGGCGACCCCGACGCGCTGTTCTTCGTGCCGCTCGGCGGTGCCGGCGAGATCGGCATGAACCTCAACCTCTACGGTTATCGGGGGCAGTGGCTGATCGTCGATTGCGGCGTCACCTTTGGCGACGAGGAACACCAGCCTGGGGTGGACGTGATCATGGCCGACCCGGCCTTCATTCTCGAACGCCGCGACCGGCTGCTCGGCATCGTCGCGACGCATGCGCATGAGGACCATATCGGCGCGATCCCGTATTTGTGGCCGCAGCTCGAATGCCCGGTTTGGGCGACGCCGTTCACCGCCGCGGTGCTTCGGGCCAAGCTGGTCGAGAGCGGCTTGGCCGACCGGGTGCGCATAACGACGGTGCCGATGTCGGGCCGCTTTCAGATCGGCCCGTTCGATCTCGAATTGATCACGCTGACCCATTCGATCCCAGAACCCAATGCGGTGGTGATCCGCACCGGCGCCGGCACCGTATTGCATACCGGCGACTGGAAGCTCGACCCCGAGCCAATGATTGGCTCGCCGACCGATGAGGAGAGGCTCCGTCAGGTCGGCGACGAGGGGGTGCTGGCGAGCGTCTGCGACTCGACCAATGCGCTGAAGCCGGGCGCCTCGGGATCGGAAGGCGAGTTGCGCCATTCCCTGACCGAGCTGATCGGCCGCTATGACGGGCGGGTCGCGGTCGCCTGCTTCGCGTCGAACGTGGCGCGGCTTCAGACGATTGCCCAGGTTGCGCGCGAGCATGACCGCGATGTCGCGCTGGTCGGCCGCTCGCTTTGGCGGATCGAGAAGGCAGCGCGCGACACCGGCTATCTCGGCGATGTCCCGCGCTTTCTGACCGAGGACGAAGCGTCACGCTTGAAGAAGGCGACGTCGTGATCTTTTCCTCGCGCGTCATCCCGGGGAACGAAAAGGCGATCGGACGGCTGCAGAACGCACTGGTGCGACTCGGGGTCGAGGTGGTGACCGAAGCCGATCATTTCGTCCATGTCTCGGGCCATCCGGCACGCGACGAGCTGGTGCGGATGTATCAGATGATCCGGCCCCGGATCGCGATCCCCGTGCATGGCGAGGCCCGCCATCTCGCGGCTCATGCCGAACTGGCGCGCACCTGCCAGGTGAATGACGCGCTGGTGATCGAGAATGGCGACATGATCCGGCTCGACGGCGAAGGCGCCGCGATCGTCGACGAAGTGCCGGTCGGCCGCATCGCGCAAGACGGCAAGAGCCTGCTGCCGCTCGGAGGCGGCGTGCTGCAGCAACGACGGCGGCTCGGCAGCGACGGCAGCGTCGTCACGACGCTGATCGTCGACCGCCGCGATTTTGAGGCGGTTGCGCACGATGCCAGGATCAGCAAGCAGACGAGCGGTATCCGCTTCACCGAAAGCGGCGACCCGATCGACTTCGTAACTAGCGAACGCGGCGCGAAAGGCGGCGCGTTTCTGCAGAACCGTCAGCCTCGGCCGGCTTAATCATGTTGCTATCGTCGTGCCCGATCTGGAGGCTGCGGCAGCGGTTTACCGCGATACGCTTGGCGCTCGCGTATCGCCGCCGCAGGCTTTGCCGGCGCACGGCGTCACGGTCGTGTTTGTCGACTTGCCCAACACCAAGATCGAGCTGCTGCAGCCGCTCGGTGCCGATTCACCGGTGCAGGGCTTTCTCGACCAGCACCCGGCCGGCGGCATGCACCACATCTGCTACGAGGTCGATGATATCATCGCCGCGCGCGACCACCTGCGCGCCACCGGCGCACGCGTGCTCGGTGATGGGGAACCGAGTCTCGGCGCGCATGACAAGCCGGTGCTGTTCCTGCATCCGAAGGACTTCTGCGGTACGTTGATCGAGCTGGAACAGGCGTGAGGTCGACGCGGCAGCGGCATGAACTGGCTGACCGGCATCGTCGTCTATATCCTGGTCTGGTGGGTCACGCTGTTCGCCATCCTGCCGTTGTGGGTTACGCCGTCCGAGCCGGGCGATCTCGGTCACGCCGCCGGCGCGCCGCGCCGGCCGTTGCTCGGGCGCAAGCTGGCGCTGACGACGCTGTTGGCCGCCATCATCTGGGTCGGCATCTATATCGTCGTCCGGGAACCGTGGTTCAGCTTCCGCGGCTCGTGACGTGAGCGCCGCCTATTGCCGTCTCGCGCCGGGCCATCCGTGGCACGGCCCCTATCATGATGGCGAATACGGCTTCCCCGCCGAGGACGAGGCAGTGTTGTTTGAGCGGCTGGTGCTGGAGATCAACCAGGCAGGACTGTCCTGGCTGACGGTTCTGCAGAAACGCGCCGCCTTTCGCGCCGCGTTCGCTAGTTACGAAGTCGATCGGGTCGCCGCTTTCGGTGAAGCGGATACCGCTCGTCTGCTTGCTGATCCTGGCATCGTGCGCAACCGCCTCAAAATCGCGGCGGTCATCGACAATGCCCGGGTGATCCAGCAGCTCCGTCAGTCGCATCGCTCGTTCCACGCTTGGCTCGAAGCGCATCATCCGCAGCCGCTGGAGGAGTGGACACGGCTGTTTCGCCGCCATTTCCGCTTCACCGGCGGGCTGATCGTCGGCGAATTCCTGATGAGCCTCGGCTATCTGCCTGGAGCGCATGAGCCGGATTGCCCAGTCTATCGCCGCATCCTTCCGCTGGCGCCGCCGTGGTCGCGCGCCGCCCCGGCACTCGGCGCAAATTGACGTTTTGGTAGAGTGTGAGCTAGGTTGCCGACGGGCGGGTTTCATCGCCCAAGCCGTCGCGAACATCGATCTGTGATCAGGGGGAGGGACCGTTGTCGCTGCCGCAGAAATATCTCAAGCTGGTATCGGAGCTCGCAGCCCGCGGGACCATCGGAGTGGCGCTGCTGCTTGGTGCTGCGGCATCGGGCGAAGCGCGCCAGGCCGCGGCTGATCAGCAGCCGACGCAGGCGCGAGACGAGCGCGTTTCGGAAAGGCTCGCCGCGATCCGCGAGGCTGTGTCGGCGCTCGCGGACTCCGAGGCGCAGACACAACTTCCCGCCGGCGAACGCCGCCTCTCTTGGCACAATTGGGGAGGCGGCTGGGGCGGCGGAGGCGGAGGCTGGGGGTGGGGTCGGCCCTGGGGCAATTTCGGCTTCGGCGGACCCTGGAACAATTGGCGCAACGGGTGGGGTAATTTCTAATCCGGATCGCGCGTCGTAAGCGCAAGCCGATGCCGCATATCCAGCTGGTGGTGATTCAGCCGACGCCGTTCTGCAATATCGACTGCCGGTACTGCTATCTGCCGGACCGCAGCAATAAGGCGGTTGTCAGCGAGGAAACCCTAGGCAATTTTTTCTCGCAGATCTTCGCCTCCGGTTGGCTGCGGGACGGGTTAAGCGTTGTCTGGCATGCCGGTGAGCCGATGGTGCTCCCGATCGATTTCTACCGGCGCGCCTTTCGGCTGATCGACAGCATGAAGCCGCCCGACGTGGCGCTGACGCACGCGTTTCAGACCAATGGAACGCTGATTGATGACGCGTGGTGCGCGTTCTTCGCCGAGGAGACGGTCAATGTCGGGGTTAGCGTCGACGGTCCGCAGCGGCTGCACGACATTAATCGGCGCACCCGTGCCGGGAGCGGCACTTTCGACAAGACCATCGCTGGGATCCGCCGGCTCCGCGAGCGCGGCATCCCATTTCATGTGATCTCGGTGCTGTCGGCCGAGAGCTTGGCCGCGCCGCGTGAGATGTTCGACTTTTACATAGCCGAGGGCATCGACCGGATCTGCTTCAATGTCGAGGAGAGCGAGGGCGGCCACGTGTCGCGCTCCTTCGGCGAGTCCGGCATCGAGGGCGCCTATTACCGTTTCGACCCGTTTGGTGCTGCGCCCGACGGAGGGCATGTTTTTCAATCAGCTGGTCGACCCCTTTGCGGTCACCAGCATGGATTGGGCCGGCAACATCGCGACCTTTTCGCCGGAGCTGCTCGGGCTGAAAAACGCCGTCTACGGCGATTTCATCCTCGGCAACATCAATCGCGACCGGCTGACCGATATGGCGCACGGGCCCGCGCTGATCAGACTGCGTCAGGATATCGATGCCGGGGTCGAGATGTGCCGGCAAGGTTGCGAGTACTTCAGCATTTGCGGCGGCGGCGAGCCGGTCAACAAGCTGGCGGAGAACGGCAGCTTCGTCAGCACGGAAACGACCTATTGCCGGATGACCAAAATGCGGGCCACCGATCTCGTGCTCGATCTGCTGGATTTGCTCGGGCAGCGTGGACCCGAACTTTCGGATGCCGGCATTCGCAATTTGGGCGCCGGGCTTCTCGCGGGCGAAGCGAGGATCCCCGTTGCGCCGGTGGGTTGACGCGGGCGAACGGCCCGCGAACGCGGTGTTCAACTTGAAGGCGGGGATACGGCAGATGCATCGGATCATTTTTGGCGTAATCGCGGCCATGCTGCTGCAGGCCGGCTTTATCGGGTCGGCCCTGGCGCAAGGCGCGCAACCGGCCGGGCAGGGCGGTGGTCAGCAAGGCTATGAGGGAGCTGACCAAAGCGCCGCCGGACCGGCCGGCGCCAGCCGACCGCTGGAAATGCCGATTCTGTACGTGACGGGCATCGAGGTACTTCGCTCGTCGATGGACCCCAAAATCGACCTCATTCACGTAACCGGATTGGTCAGCTCGGTAGGTTGGAGCACGCCCCAGCTCGTGCCGTTCTTCTACGGCAAGCCGGCCGATGATGTTCTCGATCTGCAATTCATTGCCACCAGCCCACAGCAATCCCAGAAGGCCGAAGGCTTTGTGCCGGTCAGTGCGATGTTCACGCTCGAGCCGGGACATCCTTATAAAGGCGTGCGGGTGCGCGCCGCCGACAACGCTCTCAATCTCAAACAACTTCCCGGCAGCGCCCATGCCGACGTCAAAGCCGATGACTGCAAGCAATGCATGGGAAAGAAATTTGCCGAGAAGGGCAAATCACCGGCGGGTACAGCAAACGTCGTGCGGGAAGAGGACCTGCCGCGCGGCTTCCGCACGATTGTCCCGACGCACGGGGTTACCGGCATTGTGCACAACCCGAACCGCATCAATCTGATTCTAGACGAAAACAACACGATCGTGATGGCGTTCTGGGAATAAGTGCTGACATCGGTCCCGACGAACGGGCGCGGCGAGCAACGCGGCTCGCCGCCCCCATGGGATGATAGGGACTGCGGTTCGCGTTATAACGCCGGAACAGCCAAACAGAGGGACACCATGTTGAAATCGGGGGTTTTCGCCAGTCTGCTGCTCACGAGCGTAATCGGCATCCCGGTTGCGTCAGAGGCACGTCCGGTAGTGCCGGAAGGCGCTCCGGGGATTTCGAATATTGTACCGGTTCAGGGTTATTGGGAGCGCTGCCGGTATTTGCGCGAGCGGATTCGCGAGATCGAGGGGCGCCTATACTCTGCGCCGCCCTGGGAACGGCCGCGCCTCGAACGTCGCCTGTTCGAAAGACGGGAGGAGTTTCGCGCGAGCTGCCGCCGGTATTAGCCGGCCGGCACCCCCGAACCCGTCTGTCATAAAAGCACAAGGGTGAACCTCCAGCAGCAGCGCCCGGTGGATGCATCGGCGGTCGATGAGATCGCCCGTGCGCTGGCGGTGCACTCGATTTTCGCGCGCTTTGAGCCGCAGGCACTGCGCACCATCGCGGCGCGCTGCAGCTTCGCCGCGTTCCCGGCCGGCGAGAGGATCATGCACCAGGGCGAGCATGGCGGCTTCGCCCTGGTGATCCTCGAGGGCGAGGTCGACGTGTATGTCGAGATCCCGGCCGGGCTGATCCATATGGCGACGCTTGGGCCCGACCGGATTGTCGGCGAGCTGGGCAGCGTCAGCGATGCGCCCCGCACGGCGACCGTGGTGGCGCGCAGCGCGGTGACGGCGCTGCGTGTCGACCGGGACGATCTGATGAGCCTGGCCGCCGAATTTCCGTCGATCGGGATCGAGATCATCAGCGAGCTCGGGCAGCGCCTGCACAGCACCAACCAGTCGCTCGCCTATTTGACCTACGCGGCGAATGCCTTGGCGCGCGACGAATACGATTCCGCGATGCTCGTAGAGCTGACAAACCAGTCGGGCGCGCTGGCGAGTTTTGCCCGCGCTTTCGCCGATATGGCGGCCGAGATCAGGGCCAAGCAGAGCCGCCGCGAGGAGATGCAGGCGGCCGCCGCGATCCAGCAATCGATCCTGCCCGGTCCGCTGTCTTCGAGTGACGGTACATCGCGCATCGATCTGCACGCGGATATGCGGCCGGCGCGCGAAATTGGCGGCGATTTCTTCGACTATTTCCTGATCGACGAGCACCGGCTGGCATTCACCGTCGCCGATGTCTCGGGAAAGGGCATCCCGGCGGCGCTGTTCATGGCGGTCTCCCGCACCGTCATGCGCAATACCGGTGCCGCCGATATGGCGGCGCGAATGGCGGATGCCAACCGCCTGCTCTCGGCCGAGAATGCCGCATGCATGTTCGTGACGTTGTTTCACGGCGTGCTCGAGCTGACGACGGGCCGGTTGCGATACTGCAATGCCGGTCATAACCCGCCCTATCTGCTGCGCGCCGGCGGCGCCCGCGAGACGCTGAAAGCGACCGGCATTCCGTTCGGGATCGATCCCGACCGGCCCTATGGGATCGCCGAGACGACGCTCACTCCGGGTGATGCGCTGTTCCTGTTCAGCGACGGGATCACCGAGGCGTTCAGCCCGACCGACGAGATCTTCGGCGAGGCGCGCCTC
>VAZR01000386.1:11441-12749 GCA_005888515.1 Alphaproteobacteria bacterium
GCGCTGGTCTATCGCGGCACCGAATAGGGCCCGGGGCGCAGGCTTCGACATGCCCGGATTGTGGCAGCGCTGCATCGATGCTGCGCGTCCTTCGACACGCGCCGCGGCTTCGCCGCAGCGCTGCTCAGGATGAGGTGGGTTGTTGATGGCACTCACAGAAATTTTCTCATCCTGAGCGCTCGCGAAGCGAGCAGTCGAAGGACGCACGGCGCCGAACAATCCGACGATATCACCTGCCTCGCGCTGGTCTATCGCGGCTAGTACTCAGCGCCGGGCGGTCTCGATCCGCAGCCGGTTCTGCCCGTCTTCACGGCGGTATTCGACACGATCGGCCATGTTGCGGATCAGGTGAATCCCGAGGCCGCCGGGATCGCGTTCCTCCAGCGGCCCGGTCAAGTCGGGCGGCGGCGCCGCCGAGGGATCGAACGGGCCGCCATTGTCGATCACTTCAGCGGCGCAGCGATCCTCGTCGATGTCTAGGCGGAGGTGGATGCAATGCGGCGGCGGTGCCTCGGCAAAGGCATAGGAGACGACGTTCGTCACCGCCTCCTCGATCGCCAGCATGAGTTTGAATGTCAGACCGGCCTCGAGCCCGGCTTCCTGGCAGCGCTCCTCGACCCAGCCGATCAGCGGCGGGACCGCTGCGAGATCCGGGGTGATACTGGTGTCATAGGAGGCCATTGGGCCTCTTAGCGTGGCCTTTGGGGCAAGCCAAGCCCGATTCGCGGGCCTTGCCTGCGTCTATTGCACGCGCGCGCGGCGCCATGCTACCCAAATGCGGGCGCAGCGAGCGTAGCAGGGGAACATTTCATGGAATTTGCCCAGGAACAGGCGGGCGATGCCGTCATCGTCAGGCTTACCGGCCGCCTCGACAGCGGCGCCGCCAAATCGGCCGAGGACGGGTTCAACGCGGCCCTCAGCGGCGCTACTCCCCATCTCGCCGTCGATTTGACAAAGCTCGACTACATCAGCAGCGCCGGGCTGCGGGTCCTGCTCGTGGTCGCCAAAAAAGTGCAGCAGGCGAAGGGCAAGGTGGCGCTGTTCGGGCTCTCGCCGAATGTCCGCGAGGTGTTCTCGGTCAGCGGCTTCGATACGATCTTTTCGATCCAACCAGATTCCGCGGCCGCCCTCGCGGCGGTCCGGTAAAAGGGGGCGGCGATGTTGAGCTTTGTCGAAGAGATCACGCTGCTCCTGCTCGACGATACGCAGGGCCGGTTTGTCGACCTGCCATTGTCGGCCTCCGATGTGGTGGTCGCCGGCGCCGCGTTGATGGATCTGGCATTGGCCAATCGCATCGACAGCGATCTC
>VAZR01000080.1 GCA_005888515.1 Alphaproteobacteria bacterium
TGCTCGGGCGAGAGCGCCTGATACAGCGCCTCGAGCGCCGGGCGCGCCTGCTGCATGCCTTGGAGTCGGGCCGAGAGGAACTGCTCGCGCCGACTCATGCGGTCGAGGATGGTGCCCTGGGCCTCTGGTCCGGGCTGCGTCGGCAGATTGGCGCAGAGCTGACGCTCCTTGTCCGCCGCCGATTGAATCGCGCCGTTCAGCTTGTCCCAAAGCGGCTTCTGCTCGGCGGTCGCCGCCCCTGCCGCGCATCGGCTCCATCTCGCCCGTATCGCCCATCGCGGGCATGCCGCCCATGCCGTGCTGATCGGGTGCGGCCTGCGCGGTTTGCGCCTCGTTGTCGGCCGCTGCGCAAACCAATGCCGGCGCGGCGATCGCCATTCCGGCGACAAGCGCGAGGGTGGCCATTTTCGGTCGCGTCATCAAAGATTCTCCATTGGCGATCCTGCAATACAATAGGCGGCGGATCGGGCAAGGCTCCCCGCCGGAACGGCCGGCGGCGGATTAAATCGCTGACAGATTTATCAAAGAGGAGCGTCGGGATGCCTCAAACGAATGGCGAGCGGGTCGTCGCCGATTTGAAGCGGCTCGCCGAATTCGGCCGCTATAAGACCGGGGTGCACCGGCCGACCTACTCGGCGGAGGATGTCGCCTCGCGCCAATGGCTGGCGGAGAAATTCGCCGAGGCCGGGCTCGACCCGGTCATCGACGGCATCGGCAATGTCATCGGTCGTAACCCGCGCGCCACGCGGCGCCTGCTGGTCGGCTCGCACAGCGAGACGCAGCCGCATGGCGGCTGGCTCGACGGCGCCCTCGGCGTCATCTACGGACTCGAACTGGCGCGCGCCTTTGCGGCTGATCCGGCCCTCGCCGGGCTCGGCATCGAGCCGATCGCCTGGGCCGACGAAGAAGGGCACTACGGCAACATGCTCGGCAGCCGTTCCTTCACCGATGCCCTGCCGGACAGCGAGATCGAAGCCGGCCGCAGCCGCGACGGGGTGCCGCTGCGCGCCGCGCTCGCCGAGGCGGGCTTCGCGGGACGCCCACGTGAGCGGCTCGATCCACAGCGCTATGTCGGTTATCTGGAAGCCCATATCGAGCAGGGCGATTGGCTCGACTCGTCCGGGCTGAAGATCGGCATCGTCGAGGCTATCATCGGCAACTGGAACTACTGGGTCACGGTCACCGGCCAGCAAAACCACGCCGGCACGACCCAGATGGCGCGCCGTCGCGATGCCGGCGCCGGCATGGTGCGACTGGCCAACCGCATCTACGACCGGTTCGCCGAGCTCGCCGGGCCACGCACGGTATGGACGATCGGCCGCATGTTGCTCGACCCGAACGCGCCGAGCATCGTCCCGGGCCGGGCCGAGATGCAGGTGCAGTTCCGCGACACCGACACGGCCATCCTCGAGCGGTTCGAACAGGCGCTGTACGGGCTCGTTGCCGAGGCCGATCGCGCCGGACCCTGTCACATCGAGATCGCGCCGATCTCGAAAAGCGAGCCGGCCGCAATGGATGCCGGCTTCCAGACTTTGATCGAGCAGGCGGCGGAGCGCCACGCACCTGGCGGCCATCTGCGGATGCCGAGCGGCGCCGGGCATGATGCGCAGATCCTGTCGCGGCGGGTGCGTTCGGCGATGATGTTCGTGCCGAGCCTCAACGGGATCAGCCACCACTGGTCGGAAGACACCAAGGAAGAGGACATCGTCCTCGGGGCCCAGGTGTTCGCCGACGCCGCGGCGGCAATCCTGCAGGCGGGGTGAGCGCGATGACGATCATCCTGCAGGAATCGCTGCGCGGCCTGTTTTACGCGCCGTATTACGCCGCCTTGGCGCTCGGGGCTTATGAGCAGGAAGGCGTCGAGGTGCGGTTCGCCAGCGCGCCGAGTCCAGGCCAGGCGCCGCAGACGCTGTTCGACGGCACGGTCGATGTCGCCTGGGGTGGGCCGATGCGGGTCAACCAGCTCTATGCCGAGCGTGCCGATTGCGACCTCGTCTGCTTTGGCGAGGCGGTGACGCGCGACCCCTTCCTGCTGGTCGGCCGCGCCCTGTGTCCGAATTTCACATTCGCCGATTTGATGACCTCCCGGGTCGCCACGGTCAGCGAGGTGCCGACCCCATGGCTCTGCCTGCAGCATGATCTGCGGCTGGCGGGGTTCGATCCCGCTCGCCTCGACCGGGTCGCCGACCAGAGCATGGCCGAGAACATGGGTGCGCTGCGCGGCGGCGCCGTCGACGTCGTGCAGCTGTTCCAGCCGCTGGCGGAGGAACTAATTGCCGAGGGATACGGGCATCTCTGGTACGCCGCAGCCGATCGCGGCCCGTGCTCCTACACGACCTTTTACGCACGCCGCACCACTCTCGATGCAAAACGCGACGAGCTGTCGCGCCTGGTGCGCGGGCTTTATCGCACGCAGAAATGGCTGCACGGCGTGTCGCCCGAGACGTTGGCCGATACGGTGCAGCCCTATTTCCCGGCGGTGCCGCAGCAATTGCTGCGCGCCGCGGTGACGCGCTACCGCGATCTCGGCATCTGGGGACGGACCCCGATTTTGCCGGACGGCTACGACCGGCTCGCCGCCGGTCTCGTCTCCGGCGGGTTTGTGCAATCCGCCGCGCCGTTCGAGACCGCAGTCGACAACAGCCTCGCCGAACAAGCGGTCGCGCGATCAGCATTGCGAGGAGCAGCCCATAAGAGGCAACCGTGCCGAAGCCGGGACCGAGCTGAGGATCGAGATATCCCGCGCCGAGGCTCTCCAATATCCCGATCGACATCGCCGCGACGATCGTGCCGGGCAGGCTGTCGAGCCCGCCGATGATGACGATCGGGAAGATCTTGAGACCGACCAGCGCCACGCCGAACCCGCCACCGGTCACGAATACCCACAGGATACCGGCGATGGCCGAGGTGATCCCGGTTATCGCCCAGACCAGCGCGAAAAGGTGCCGCGTGTTGATCCCTGCTGCGGACGCCGCGGTCGGATCGTCGGCGATCGCGCGCAGCGCGATGCCGGTGCGGCTGTAGTGATAAAGCCAACTCAGCAGAGCAATAGCCCCAGCGGCGATTAATGCCGCCATCAGCTTTTCCGGTGAGACCAGGAGGCCGTTCAACAGCCATGGCTCGGTCGAAACCGGCAGCGGGATACCGCTCGGAATGCCGGTGAAAACCAGGGCGGCCGTGCCGCGCATCATCGCGCCGAGACCGATCGTCACCATGATCAGAGAGATCACGGGATGGCTCGTCAACCGGCCGACAACGATGCCGTTGAAGGCGATGCCGAAAACGGCCATGCCGATTGCGGCGAACAACACCGCGCCGGCCAGACCCAGTCCCAGGGTGTAATAGCCGGCGCCCGCCAGCAACGCGCCGAACATGATCCATTCGCCGACCGCGAAATTGATCATGCGGGAGGATTTGTAGACGAGCACGAACGCCAGCGCGATCAACGCATAGATCGCGCCGGCCAAGGCGCCGTCGATCAGCAAGGCCAGAAAATAGGTCAGAGCGGCTTCGATCAGTCAGTAGGTCTGAAACGCCTGCTGGATCTCGCCGATGTCGCTCGTTGTGGTCAGCATCAGCATCAACAGGATGCGCGCCTTCTGCGGCGAGAAATCCTCACCGGCGACAAAGCCGACCTCGCGCAGATGGCGGCGCGGCGCGACCCGCCCGCTCGCCGCTCGGCTGCATTGCACGACGACGACACCGGACTTTGCCGCTTGGATGAACGCCTCGCGCTGATCGGGGCTCGGGCTGCCCGGCGCGAACCCGGCTGAGACCAAGCCGCGCGCTCCGGCGGCCACCGCCGCCCGGACCAGATCGCCAGCGGCCCCGGCATAGGAATAGACGATGTCGACCCGCGGCAGATCGGCGATCTCGCGGCCGGCGAACGGCGTATCCGGCATGTGCGCCTGCAATGGCGCGCGATAGAAATGCGGGCCGTCGCCATCGATATGCCCGAGCGCGCCGAAATCGAACGAGCGGAAGGTCTGCACCCGATAGGTCGAGGTTTTGACGACATCGCGCGCCGGATGGATCTCGTTGTTGAGCACCACCAGGGCGCCCTTGCCGCGCGCCTCGGGACAGCCGGCGACTTGCAGCGCATTCACCAGGTTTGTCCCGGCATCGGTGCCGAGCGCGCTCGCCGGGCGTTGCGCTCCGACCAGCACGACCGGCTGGCTGATCCCTAAGGTCAGGTTCAGAAAGAACGCGGTCTCTTCCAATGTCGCCGTGCCGTGCGGGATGACAAAACCGGCGAGACCGGGATCCTCGCCGGCGGTGCGGTGAATGAGGGCACGCAGTTCGAGCCAATCGGAGGGGCCGATCGCGGTGCTGCCGACCTGGCGAAAGGTGATCGGCACCGGGTCGGCGACCTGCCGGGTTTCCGGGAAGCGGTCGAGCAATGCCTCGGATGTCAGCTTCTGCCCGAATTCCGGATAATCGAGCACATCGAGGCTGCCGGCACCGAGCGAGGAAATCGTGCCGCCGGTGCCGATAACGGCGATGTGGGGAAGGGAAGAAGTCATGCCGCGCTCCGTCTGTACGCTCCGTAGGATGGGTTGAGCGCAGCGAAACCCATCATCATTCTACTCACAACGAGGCGGCGAGGCGGTGGGGCAACCGCGTCGCGGAAATCTCACTGCCTCACTGTCTCATTGTGAATTCTTGATGGGTTTCGCTGCGCTCACCCCATCCTACAGCCGCGGGTCCGGACTACGACAGCCAGCGTTTCCGCCGGCGATAGTGTTTGGTGTCGCGGTAGGATTTGCGGGACCCGGCCTCATTGAGGCCGAGATAGAATTCCTTGATGTCCGAATTCTGGCGCAGCTGCTCGGCCGGGCCTTCGAGCACGATGCGGCCGTTTTCCATGACATAGCCGTGATCGGCGATTTCGAGCGCCAAGGCCGCGTTCTGCTCGACCAGCAGTACCGTCAGCTTTTGCTCGTCCTTCAGGCGCCGGATCACGCTGAAGATCTCCTCGATGACCATCGGCGCCAAGCCAAGCGACGGCTCGTCGAGCAGGATCACTTTGGGGTCCGACATCAAGGCGCGGCCGATCACCAGCATCTGCTGCTCGCCGCCCGAGAGATAGCCGGCGGATTGGCTACGGCGTTCCTTCAGCACCGGAAAGCTCCCGTAGACCCGTTCCATCCCCGCCTTTACATCGGCGGTGTTGCTGCGGCTGTGCGCGCCAGCGACCAGATTCTCATCGACCGTCAGGTTCTCGAATACCCGACGACCCTCGAAAACCTGCACGACCCCGCGTTTGACGACATCGAACGGCAACAGCCGATCGAGCCGCTCGCCGTCGAGCTCGACATTGCCCTTGGTCACCTCGCCGCGCTCGGTTTTCAACAGCCCCGAGATCGCCTTCAGGGTTGTGGTCTTGCCGGCGCCGTTGGCGCCGAGAAGGGTCGTGATATGCCCCTCCTCGGCGCTCAGCGAGACGCCCTTCAGCACCAGGATGACGCCGTCATAGACGACTTCGACGTTGTTGAGCGCCAGCATCTCGTGAGCCTCGGTTACTCCGACTTCTTGACCGCGGCGTCGACCACGTCCCGATAGGCGCGCATCCAGTCGGTCGCCTTGACGAATTTGCCGCCCTTCACCTGAAACACCTGCACCCAGCCGCCGCCTTCATGGTCGGCCGGGGCTATTTCGAGCGGCGGGACGAGGCCGCCCAGGGTAAAGCCGCGGATTGATTCGAGACCTTTTTTGATGTCGTCGCCGGTCGGTTGCTTGCCGCCATTCGCCTTCAACGCATTGCGGATCGCCTCGACATGGACGGCGGCCTGCAACAGGCCGCGGTTGTAATAGACCGTATTCTCGTCCATGCCCTTGAAGGGCTCTTTGCCCTCTTTTTTGTACATGTCCTTGATCTGGTGGCGGACCGGGTAATCGTCGCCCGCGCCGGCGAATTGCATCGCGTAGTAGCCTTCGGCAACCCCGAACCCGCCCGCCGCCTGGATATCGGACTCCGACGCGGCCCAGACCAACCCGACCACTTTGGACAAAGGATAACCGGCCCGCTTGAACTCCTTGATCGCCGCCGATGGCGAACGGCCGAACAGATGATCGATGATGAAATCCGGCCGGAAGCGTTGCGTGATATCGAGCACCTGGGCGCCGACCTCCACACCCGGCGGCGGCACGGCGAAAGTGCGCAGCTCGAAGCCTTCGCGCTTCTGCAATTCCTCGATGATCGGCAGTGGCTCGTGACCGGCGGGGTTGTCGTAAAAAATGTAGGCGATCTTTTTGCCCTTCAAATTACCGCCGAGCTTGTCCTTGACGAACTGCACCGCCGCGGCTCCCTGTGACCAATAGGTCGCCGCAACCGGAAACAGAAACGGATACCGCGTGCCGTCGGCCGCCGCCGAGATGCCGAAGCCCGGCGAGGTCGTCGGCATGTGATCTTCCTCGAGCCGCTGGTTGAGCGCGACCGTCATCGGTGTGCCGTAGAGGGTCATCAGCACCGCGCCTTGCTGCTTATGGCGCTGATAGGCCTCGACCGCGGACGGCACCTTGTACTCGTTGTCGATCTCGTCGACCTTGATCTTGTAGCCCTCGACGCCACCGCCGGCATTGATCAGGTTGTAATAATCGTGCATTGCCGGGCACAGCACGACGCCGGTGATCTGCGTCGCGCCGGTGCGGTCGCATTGCATCCCGATCATCACTTCCTTCTGCTGTGCCGCCGCGGTCCCGGCGAGCGCCACCAACATCGCGCCCGCCAGCAGCGCCAGCATGCCGCCTGATCGTCTCATCCTCGCATCTCCTTTCTTCTTCCCATCGCAGCTTCGAATTCGGATCGGCAGCACCGGGTGCGCTTGATAGCGGGCGCGGTCTGCAGGACGCCGATTACTCCGCCTTCTTCACCGCGGCGGAAACGACATCCGGATAAGCGCGGATCCAATCCGTCTCCTTGACGAACTTGCCGCCCTTGGCCTGGAAGATCTGCACCCAGCCGCCACCTTCGTGATCCTCCGCGGTGATCTTCAGCGGCGGCACCAGACCTCCCAGGGTGAAGTCATGGATCTGCTCGAAGCCCTTCTTCACCTCTTCGCCGGTCGGCTTCTTGCCACCATTGGCCTTCAGCGCGTTGCGGATCGCTTCGACATGCAGCGCGGCAACGAACAGTCCCCGGTTGTAGACGACGGTGTCGTCCATTTCCTTGGGCGGCTCCTTGCCTTGTGACTTGTACATCGCCTTGATTTCCTGCCGGACGGGGTAGTCGTCGC
Source organism: Alphaproteobacteria bacterium (assembly GCA_005888515.1). GTDB lineage: Bacteria > Pseudomonadota > Alphaproteobacteria > ATCC43930 > CGMCC-115725 > DATARH01. The sequence continues at coordinate 7,236 of VAZR01000080.1, forward strand.
CGGCGCCGGCGAATTGCATCGTGTGATAGCCTTCCGCGACCTGCCAGCCGCCCGCCGCCTCGATATCCGCTTCGGCGGAGGCCCAGACGAGCCCCATCACCTTGGACAGCGGGTAGCCGGCGCGCTTGTATTCCTTGATCGCGACCGAGGGCGACCGGCCGAACAGATGGTCGATCACGAAATCCGGCCGGAAGCGCTGGGTAATGTCGAGGACCTGCGCCCCCATCTCGACGCCTGGCGGGGGCACCGCGAAGGTGCGCAGCTCATATCCTTCCGTCTTTTGCAGATCCTCGAGGATCGGGATCGCCTCGCGCCCGGCCGGGTTGTCGTAAAAAACGTACGCAATCTTCTTCCCCTTGAGATTGCCGCCGAGCTTCTCCTTGACGAATTGGATCGCGGCAGCACCTTGCGACCAGTAGGTCGCCGCGACCGGGAACAGATAGGGGTAGCGAGCCCCGTCGGCCGAGGCCGAGATGCCGAACCCCGGAGAGGTGCCGGGAATCTTGTCCTCGTTCAGCTTTTGGTTCAGCGCCTGCGCGTGCGGCGTGCCGTAGATCATGTACGAAACCGCGCCATCCCGCTTGTCGCGCTCATAGGCTTCCATGCCGGGCGGCACCTTGTATTCATGATCGATCTCGTCGACCTTGATCTTGAATCCTTCGACCCCGCCTTTCGAATTGACGAAGTTGATGTAGTCCTGAACCGCCGCGCACAGACGGATGCCGACGATCTGCGTCGGACCGGTCCGATCGCACTGCTCGCCGATCAGGATTTCGCCCTTCTGCTGGGCCGTCGCCGCGCCGGTGAAACCGAGTACCGTCAGCGCCGCCAGCGTTATCGAAACCTTTCTCATCGCGTACCTCCCTAATGTGTCACCTATTGTCAGTACGAGAATGGCCAGACGCGGAAGTAATTGCGGATGTTGCGCCACAGCCGGTTAAGCCCCTCCGGTTCGACGACCAGAAAGAAGATGATCAGCCCGCCGAACAGGATCAGCCGCAGATTGGGTATCGCATTCAGCAGGTCGCCCTGCGAGAAGAAGAGCCAGCCGTAATCCTCGAGAAACCAGCGCGTCAGGATCGGCAGCAAGGTCACGAAAACAGCGCCGAAGATCGAGCCGAGGATCGAGCCGAGCCCGCCGATGATGACCATCGCCAGGTAATCGATCGAGACGGTCAGCTGGAACTGCTCATAATTGGCGATGCCCAGATAATAGGTGTAGAGCACGCCGGTGACCCCGGCGTAGAACGACGAGATCGCAAACGCCCACAGCTTGTAGCGGAAGATGTTGATGCCGATAATCTCGGCGGCGATGTCCTGATCGCGGATCGCGATAAAGGCGCGGCCGATCCGGCTGCGGATCAGGTTCGCGGTGCCGACGATCGCCAGCACGACGAAGAACATCAGGAATAAATAGAGCTGCGCCTGGGTTCTGAGCTGCATCCCAAACAAGGACGGTCGCGGTACCTGGATCGAGGCCTGCACCCCGCCCGAAATCGCCGGGACGTGATTGATCGTCCATTCGATGATCAGCTGCGCGGCGAGTGTCGCAATCGCCAGATAGATCCCCTTAATGCGCAAGGAGGGGATGCCGACGACCGCGCCGATCAGCGCCGCCATGATCCCGCCGGCTGGGATGGTGATCCAGAACGGCGCGTGCAGATGCGTCACCAGATTGGCCGCGGTGTAGGCGCCGACCGACATGAAGGCGCCATGCCCGATCGAGATCTGTCCGGTGTAGCCGACCAGGATATTGAGCCCGAGCGCGCCGACGCAGGCGATCAGGATCAGGTTCAGGATCGAGATGTAATATTCGCCGAGCGTCAGCGGCGCGATGACGATGAACAGACCCGCGAAGGCTGCGACCGCCCATTTGGCGATCGGCAACGGGTATAGCGCCATCTCGGCGGCATAGCTGGTCTTGAACACGCCGGATTCGCGGTGGAACATGGTGCCTTCTCTATTCCATCACCGGCTACACGCGCTCGATGCGGCGCCGACCGAACATGCCTTCCGGCCGGATCATCAAGACCAGGATCATCAGCACGTAAGGTGCGAAGTCTTTGGTGCCGCCGCCGACATAGGGATCGAGATAGCCGGCGGCGAAATTTTCGACGACGCCGACGATCAGCCCGCCGATGACGGCGCCCATGATCGAGTCGAGACCGCCCAAAATTACGACCGGGAAAACCTTGAGGCCGACTAATGCCAGCTGGTTGTCGACGCCGAGCATCGTACCCCAGACCACGCCGCCCAAAGCCGACACGATGCCGGCCATCGCCCAGGCCAGCGCGAAATAGCGCCGGACGTTGATGCCCATCGCCATCGCCACTTGCTGGCTGTCGGCGACCGCGCGCATCGCGATGCCGATACGGCTCTTCAGGAAGAACCAGGTGAAGAGCGCCAGAAAGACAAGAGAAACTCCGGCGCCGACCAGTTGTACCGGCGGCAGCATCACGGGCCCCAGCTCAAACGGCTCGTCGCTGACTGGCATTACGATGGCTCGCGTTCCGGCGCCAAAGGCCATCACCGCGGTGCCGCGCAACACGGCGGCCAGCCCGATCGTCGCCATGACGACGGCAATCACCGGGCGGCCGATCAGCGGGCGCAGCACGACCCGTTCGAGCCCGAAGCCCAGCGCCACCATGCCGCCGATCGCCAGCAGCGAGGACAGCCAGAACGGCATCCCGGCGATCTCGGCCGCGACGGCGGCCAGAAAGCCGGCGAACATGACGAACTCGCCCTGAGCGAAATTGATCGCGTCCGTCGCCTTGTAGATCAGCACAAAGCCAAGCGCGATCAGGGCGTACATCAGCCCGATCATGATGCCGTTGGTCAACAGCACCAGCGTGAATTGCCATTCGAACTCAGGCATCGAAGGTGCTCACTCTGCGGGCACCGCTTCTTCCGCCATGCGTCGCGACGGCGCCGCCGCCGGTGCCGAGGGTTCATCGACATCGCCGATCGCGAGCCGCGACCGCAAAATCGCCTTGCGCCCGTCTTCGTAGGTGATCTCGGTGCTCAGCTCCACTTCCTCATCGCCGCTGTAAAAGGCGTGCAGCACGGCGGCGTACTTCTCGGTGACGAAGCGGCGGCGGATCTTGCGGGTGCGGGTGATCTCGTCGTCGTCGGCGTCGAACTCCTTATTCAGAACGAGGAAGCGCCGGATGCGCGTCGCCTCCGGCAACCCGCTATTGCATTTCCGGATCTCGTCCCGGATCAGCCCGAGCACTTCCGGACGGGCGCTCAGATCCTGGAAGGAGGTGTAGGAGACGTTGTTGCGCTCGGCCCATTTGCCGACCGTAGACGCGTCGATCGCGATCATCGCGGCGACGAACGAACGAGCTTCCCCGAACACCACCACCTCGCCGATATAGGGGCTGAATTTGAGCTTGTTCTCGATGAATTGCGGCGCGAAGGACGTGCCGTCATAGAGCCGGCCGACATCGCGTGCCCGGTCGATGATCGCGAGATGGCCGCGCGCGTCGATAAAACCGGCGTCTCCCGTTCTCAGCCAGCCGTCCTCCGTGATGGCCTCGCGGCTCTCCTCCGGCTGCTTGTAATAGCCTTGGAAAACGCCGGGCGAGCGCACCTCGACCTCGCCATGTTCGGCGATGCGGACGTCCATCCCGTCGAGCATGCGGCCGACCGTTTCCGGATCGACTTCCGCGTTGGGCTGCACCGAGCACAAGCCGGACAACTCAGTGGCGCCGTATACCTGCTTCAGGTTGACCCCGAAGCCGCGGAAGAAGCGGAAGACATCGACCCCCAGCGGCGCACCCCCGGTATAAACAACACGGGCGCGGCGCAGCCCGAATTGGTCGCGCACCGGGGCATAGACGAAGAACTCGCCGATCGAGCGCCACAGGCGTGTGCCGAGCGGGACTGGCCGACCCTCTGCGACGCAGAGTTGCGCCCGTTCGGCGACGCCACGGAAAAAATCGAAGATGCGGCGTTTCGACGGGCTGGCATCCGCGGCGCGGACCATGATTTCGGTCAGCGCGTTCTCCCACAGGCGCGGCGGGGCGAGCGCCATCGTCGGCCCGACCTCGCGCAGATCGCGGCGCAACGTCTCCGGTTTTTCTGGGAAGTTGCAGGTGAAGCCGACATGCATGTGCAGCGCCAGCGAGAACAGCGAATTGCCAACCCATGCCATCGGCAGATAGGCAACGTGTTCGTCATTGGCGCGAATGCCCTCAGTCGTCGCGAACACTTCCGCCGGATCGAGCAGGTTCGCGTGTGACAGCATCACGCCTTTCGGCCGCGAGGTCGTGCCGGAGGTGTAGGAGAACAGGCACAGATCGTCGGGTTTTGCCGCCTCGACGACCGCCTCGACGTGGCCGGGATGAGCGGCGCCGAATACGCGGCCCTCGGCCTGCACGGCCTCGAAGGATTTGAGGATCGGATCCTCGTAATTCAGCAGCCCGCGCGGATCGTCGAACACGAGCAGCTTGAGATGCGGCAGCCGTTCCTTCAGCGAGAGGATCTTGTCGACCTGTTCCTGGTCCTCCGCCACTACCA
>VAZR01000081.1 GCA_005888515.1 Alphaproteobacteria bacterium
GGAACAGCGTGCCGGTGACGCCGCCGAGAAACCCGATTGGCGCGTACACCGCCGCCAGGGTCAGTGTCATCGAGATAACCGGGCCGGCAATTTCCCGCGCCCCGATCAGCGCCGCCTGCGGCGGGCTCTTGCCCTCCTCAATGTGGCGGTAGACGTTTTCGAGCACGACAATCGCGTCGTCGACCACCAGCCCGATCGCGAGCACCATCGCCAGCAGGGTCAGCAGATTGAGCGTGAAGCCGAGTGCCGCCATGATGATGCCGGCGCCGATCAATGATAAAGGGATCGTCACGATCGGGATCAGCACCGAGCGGAAGCTGCCGAGGAACAGAAAGATCACCGCGACGACGATGATCACCGCTTGGCCGAGGGTCGATTTCACCTCGTCGATCGAAGCCTGGATAAAGCGCGTCGAATCATAGGCGACCTGCATCTTGACGGAAGCCGGCAGGTTGCGCTCGATCTCGGGCAACAGCGCGCGCACCCCGGTGACCAATGACAGCGGGTTGCCGGTCGGCGTCGCTTGGACCCCAATGAACACGGCCTGCTGTCCGTTCATCGCGACGCTCGAATTCCAGCTTTGCGCGCCCAGATCGACGGTCGCGATGTCTTCCATCCGCACCACGGCGCCGTCGACCGATTTAACCGTCATTCGCTTGAACTGCGTGACGTCTTCGAGCCCGGTCTTGGCGCTGACATTGGTGACGGTAAAAAAGCCCTTCGCCTGGCCCGGCGCCGATTGGTAGTTGTTGGCGCGGACCGCCGCCGCGACATCGGAGGCGGAGATGCCGCGCGCCGCCATGCGCGCCGGGTCGAGCCACAGCCGCATTGCAAAAGTCTGGCCGCCGAGAATATCGGCCGAGGCGACGCCGTCGACGGTCGACAGCAGCGGCTGCACCACCCGGGTCAGATAATCGGAGATCGCCGCGCTCGACAGCTCGGGGCTGGAAAACCCGATATACATGACGGCGGTCGTCTGGCCGGTCGATTTCAGGATGATCGGGTCCTGCGCCTGCGACGGGATCAGGTATTTGACCTGCTGCACCTTCGCCATGATGTCGGTCAGCGCTTGGCTCGGGTCGTAATTGAGCCGGATGTACGCAGTGACGGTGCTGGTGCCCTGGATCGAGTTCGAGGTCAGGTAGTCGATGCCTTCGGCGGTCGCCACCGCCTGCTCGATCGGGGTTGTGATGAACCCCTGAATCAAATCGGGCGATGCGCCGGGATAGGCGGTGGTGACGGTGATCGTCGTGTTGTAGAGCCGCAGATACTGCCGGATCTGCAGGCCCAGCATCGCCTTCAGCCCGATCAGCAGGATCAACAGGCTGACGACCAGCGCCAGCACCGGCCGCTTGATGAAGATGTCGGTGAATTTCATCTTACACTGCTGAGATCAGCGCACGCAAAATTTGAATTCACAATGAGACAGTGAGCCAGTGAGATTATCCGAACTGGCGATCTCTAAAGAACCGTCATCCCCGGCCTTGGCCCGGCCATGACGGAATATGAGAGCCAAAGGATCCTCACTGTCTCACTGCCTCATTGTGAATTAATCCATTGCAATCAATTCGGGGTCGGGTTGGCGGGCGGTTGCGGCGGCGGGTTTCCGGTGACGATGACCTGGGCGCCGCTCTGCAATTTGATCTGGCCGGCGGCGACGACCTGGTCGCCCGGCTTGAGCCCTTCGAGGATCGCCACCTTGCCATCCCAGCGCGGCCCGGTTTTGACCGGCGTGCGGGTCGCTTTCAGGATCGGCTTGCCGTCGGCGGTCTTCCCGTCCTCGCGGACCACATAGACGCTGTCGCCATAAAGCGTGTAGTCGACCGCCGTCTCCGGCAGCACGACACGGTCGGGTTCGGCGGGCAACACGACGGCGGCGTTGATGTACATCCCGGGCAACAGCGCCTCGTCCGGGTTCTGCAATGTCGCCTGGACGGCGATCGTCCGGGTATCGGCGCGGATCTGCGGCTCGATCGTCGTGATCGTTGCCTCGAACCTCCGGCCCGGGAACGCGTCCGCGGTCACGTTGACTTTCTGTTCGAGCGCGATCTGCGGGCGCATCGTCGAGGGCAGCGTGAAATTGACGTAGAGGTGCTTCAGATCGCTCAAGGTCACGATCGCCGCGCCGGGATTGAGGTATTGGCCAACCTCGACCTGCCGCACCCCGAGTCGCCCCTTGAACGGGGCGCGCACCAGCTTTTGCGCGATGATCGCTTGCGTTTTGAGCACCTGGGCGCGCGCCTGATCGAGCTGGCTCTGGTTCTGATCGACCGTCTCGCGCGAGGCGACTTGCCGTGCCGCCAGCTGCGTGTTGCGTGCGAGCGTGACCGCCGCCATGCGCGCTTGCGCCTCGTAATTGGCCAGATCGCCGCGCTCGGGCGCGTCGTTGAGCTGCACCAGCGGGTCGCCGGCATTGACCGTGGCGCCGGGCGTGAACAGGATCGCCGTCACCCGTCCGCCGATCTCCGGCGTGATCGTCACCTGGTGCACCGCGGCCAGCGAACCGATGCCGGTCGCAAAGCGCGGCACGCTTTCGCTGGTCGCCGTCACTGCCGCGATCTGCGCCGGCGGCGGCTTGTTGCTGGCGAAGAAATTCGCGATCGCCTGCTCGCGGTAGCGGTTAAAGCCGTACAGCCCGGCCAGCAGCAGGCCGAGCAATGTCCCGACAATGATCAGCCAACGTGCGGTTTTCGCACGGCTTGGCGCCACGCGGACGAATTCCCGGCTGCGGGCCACCGTGTCGGCCATGCTGCTATTCGCCAAATTCAGAGGCTTGAGATCGCCGTCCATGAACCCGCCCCAAACAGGAATACCTGAAGCATCTAGTCCGCGGCCGCTTTCAGCAGGCTCGCATCCGGGTTTCTTGTTATATGCGCGGTGATCGCCGTATCGTTCATGCCGATCCCGCGCAGGATGAAGCGGCTGGCGTCTTCGACCAGCGCCTCGGGTTCGCCGGCATAGGGGATGCAGCCGCGGCCGGGAAGCGCGGCGATCGCGATCATCGTCGCGATGTGATGGCCAAACCAGAACTGGTCCGTGGAGCGGGTCCGGTCCGGCGGCGGCACGATATCGCCGGCCGCCACCGCGGCATCGAGCGAGGCGGTGAAGAACGGCACGACGCGGGCAAACACCGCATCGAACAATTCGCGCGCATAGTCGCCGTCTTCGAGGCAGCTGTGCAGAACGAGGCGCAGACGCGGATCGAGATCGGCCCGGTCGATTTCGCTGCCAGCGACAAAGCGGCGCACCATAAACCGCACCATGCAGACCAAAGTGGCGGTCGAGGCCCGCAGGCTCGCGAGCTGTTCGAGCGCCGGATCGCCCTGGCAACCGACCTGCTGCAGGATTTCACGATACAGCAGCTGCTTCGACGGGAAATGCCGGAACAGCAGCGCCTCGGAAATCCCGGCGGTCTCGGCCAGCTCGCGGGTCGTCGTGCCGGCAAAGCCTTTGCGGGCGAACAGCGGCACCGCCGCATCGACGATGGCTTGCCGGCGCTCGTCGCTATCGAGCCTTGTATTGGCCATCGCGCCCAAAGTAAGCGCTCACTTACCACTGGTCAAGGGAGCGGCCCGTCGACCTAAAAGGTTGGCCAAAAAAGTTGGGCGGCCTCCCCCCGAAGGCCGCCCAATCGGCTGTGTGATGCAGGCCGCTACCCCCTGTCCGGCCCGCTGCGCATCACACGCAGATCGAAGGGTAGGGATATCGACCGACAGCGCAACCGGGAAATCGCCGATCCATCGAGCTATCCACGGGAATCAATACTTGCACCCACTGTCGGAGCAGTGATCCCCAGCCTTATGCACAGCCGGGCCATCTACCGGGCGCGCCGCGGTGTCTCCAGCCCGAGCAGCCGCGCCGCATTGTCGCCAAGGATCGCCCGCCGCGCCGAATTGTCGAGCCGCTCGGCGCCCTCGATAAACCCGATCGGGTCGGTCTCGCCCATATCGGCGGGGTAATCGGTGCCCATCAGGATGTGATCGGCGCCGTATTCCTCGACAAGGTAATGCAATTGATGATGCGTATAGACCAGCGCATCGAAATAAAGCCGCTTCAAATATGTCGTTGGCATCTCCTTCAGCTGCTCGCAGCAATCCGGACGCGCCGATGCGGCATGGTCGATGCGTCCGGAATAGCTCGGCAGATAGCCGCCGCCATGCGCGACGACCAGCTTCAACCCCGGATAATCTTCGAGTACGCCGCCGAAAATCAGATGATGGATTGCCACGGTCGAGTCGAGCGGATTGCCGATCACATTGGCGAAATAATGTTCGTGAAACCGGCGCGGTTCGGTGAAGCCGTCGGGATGCATGAAGACGACGAGCCCCAGCTCCTCGCATCGCGCAAAGATCGGGCGGAAGCGCGGCTCCGACAGATCCGCGCCGGCGACATGCGTCATGATCTCGATGCCGCGGAACCCGAGCGATTTGTGCAGACGGTCGAGTTCGGCGAGCGCCAACTCGGGAGCCTGCAGCGGGACCGTGCCGAGACCGGTGAAGCGGTCGGGAAAGCGGCCGCACATCTCGGCGATCTCGTCGTTGAGAACCCGCGCCGTGGCGAGGCCGAGATCGGGATCGGCGCCGTAATAGGTCTGGCGCGGCGCCGGCGAGATCGCCTGGATGTCGATGCCCATATGGTCCATGTCGGTAATGCGCTGCTCGGCCGACATGCCCTGCAGGTGGGTGCGCTCGCCGTTCTGCCGATTGGTCCTCTGGCTCCGCTCGTTGGCCGCGGTTTCGAGAAACCAGCGCGACACCGCCTCGTTACCGGCGACCATCGCGGTCGCCTTGTCGCTGCGAATATGACAGTGGATGTCGACGGTGAACCATTTGCCGCGCGCATGCGCCGGGCCCGGAAAGCGTCCCGGGATAGGAGTGCCGGGCGGCAGGCAGGTGAACAGCATCGGCAGATCTCCGCGCTCATCGGTTCAGCCGAACCGACAATAGCGCGGCAGGCTAGGCGATGTCCTCGGAATGCGCTGCGTATGCGCCGCCGATGCAGATCAGGATTCGAGCGGTTCCCTGGCGATCAGGGGCTCGGGGCGGTAGCGGCGATCCATCGCGCGCAGGCGGCGCGACAGGATCTGCATGACCCGGAGCGCAAAGTGAGGCGCCTCGGAGACCAGCGACGAGAACCGCGCCTCGTCGACCGCCACCAGCTCGCAATCGCTCAGCGCATAAACCGTCGCGCTGCGCGCCGGATAGCGCTCGACCAGCGCCATCTCGCCGACGATCCCGCCCGGCCCGACATCTTCGTAGATCACGCCGCCGCTGCGGATCCGCAACGCGCCGCTCTTGACGACATACATGCAGCTCGGCGGGTCACCCTCGGTGAACAGCACTTGCCCGCTTTGCAGCGCGACGTGCGGCTCGTTTATGAGAAGAACGAGGATGTCTTCATTTTCGGGCGCGATTGAGACCTGCTCCGGCGGCTCACCGCTTTCGCCGGAAACGCTAGGCTTCCTCCGGGGGACGCTGCGAGGATTGCCGATCATTACCCAGCCCTTACAATAGCGAGGCTGCGGCGTTTTCGGCCAGCGGTCAACCGGAATATCGCGGCATGCGTGATAAGTAAGGTTAATAAATCCGCCGAAAGGTAAACCAAGCCGGGCCCGCAATGCCCCGAGCCATACCAAGCAATCAGGCGGCTGAAATCAAAGATCGTTATAGATCGCCAGTGCCAATTCCAGATCGTCAAACATCTTGCTGCGGCCGCGATGCTACACGATCGCGCGCGGCCAATATTGCCGAACGATTTCTAGACTGTGCGAGGCCAGTAGCAAGCAACGCTCGCTGCGCCGCTCGAACAGCTCTTCGTGGGATTGGGTGATGCGCCTAGGCGGAAGCGTGTTCGCGCACGCTCGCAATCAGCAGCCAGGCGATGCCGTAGGCTAACAGGCAGCTTACGACGACCGTGCCGAACGAGACCGCTCGCTTCGGATAGAGCGGGTAATCGGCGAGGTTCGGCTGCGCGATCGTCTCGATATAGAGCTGTTGCCTCTGTGCTTCGAGCTTGGCCTGTTCCAGCGAGGCGCGTACCGCGACCAGGGTCTTCTCGGCCAGCAGCTTCTGGACATCGAGCCGTTCATACTCGGTCAGCGCGGTCACAACCGAGTTGTTGTCGCCGGTGATCTTGCCGCGTTCTTCGGCGATCAGCTTGTCGAGCGAGGCGATGCGCGTCTGCATCAGGGGAATCTGCGGACTGTTCGGCGAGTTCTTGACGAGCTCGGCGAGTTGCGCCCGCGCGTTGGTCTGTTGCCCTATCATCTGGCTCAACAGCTCGAGCGGTCCGATTGCCGCGCTCTTCGGGTCGAGCATCTTCTGCCGGATGCGATAGGCGGTCAGCTCGGTCTGGATCTTCGCGATCTGCTGCTCTATCCTATCGACCTCGCGCTGAAACGCGCCAATCGAATCCTGGCGCGCCCGCTCGTTGAGCTGATTGACCAGCTGCTCGCTGAATTCGAGCAGCGCGCGCGCCATGCGCTGCGCGTCTTCCGGCCGATAGCCTTTGATAAGGAGCGTGGTGACGCCGCTGAGGCTGTCGGCCTCGACGCTAACGAAACGCTTGTAACTCCAGTACAGCGATTCGAAGTCCTTGCGCCAGAACCAGAGCCCGGGGAAGCGCGTGATCAGATCGCCCTCGGGCCGGCTCAGGAGGCCGCGCAGATCGACTTCCCGCTCGAGGCGGCGCACCGCGTCGCGCGACATGACGTATTCGTGCACGGCGTAGGCATCTTCCGAGACCGCCGAGCTCGCGCTCAGCATCGCCGAGATCGCGCTGGTCGGCACCTTGTTCGGTCCGCGGACGATGAACTTGACCTCGGAGGAGTACAGGTCGGAGGCGATCGCGAAGAAATAGACTCCGGCGAGCAGCGTCGGCAGACCGACGATCCCCCAAAACCAGATGTTGATCGAGCCAAAAAACCGGCCCATCGCCTCGGCCAGATCGCGCGGCCGCGTTCCGGCGATAGCCGCCGCCTCGCTCACGACGGCTTGGGCACGGCGGACAAAGTCAACCATTGCGATACCGAGCTGTCCGACGGGAAGATCAGTGGAAAAAGCGCAGGATAACAGGCGCGCCGCCCCCGTATTCGGCAATGCCCATCGCGGATTATACCTGTCCTGTCCCGGAATCGAAACCGGAAAGCGGCCGCGACCGGGCGTGGCCTCAGCCGGCGGTTGTAGCCTGTTGCTGCGCGATAGCAACGCGCGGGAACAACCGCTCCTCGACCAAGCCGAAGATGACGTGTCCGGCGGTCATGTGGATCTGCTGAATGAGCGGCGTCGATTCGCAGGGTGCGAACAGGCACAGATCGCACAGCGCGGCCATTTCGCCGCCGCTCTTGCCGGTGAAGCCCACCGCGATCATCCCGATCTCGCGGGCCGCGGCGATCGCCCGCAAAATGTTCGGCGAGCGGCCCGAGGTCGAGATCGCAATCAGCACGTCACCCTTATGCCCGAGGGCGCGCACCTGGCGTTCGAACACCCGCTCGTAGCCATAGTCGTTGGCGATGGCGGTAAGCGCCGAGGTGTCGGTGGTCAGCGCAATCGCCGCCGCCGGCGCCCGATCGTAATTGAACCGGCCGACCAACTCGCCGGCCAGATGCTGGGCGTCGGCGGCGCTGCCGCCATTGCCGGCGAGCAGCACTTTGCCGCCTGCTGAGATTGCCGCGGCGACTCGGTCGACGATCGCCGCTACGGTGCCGGCGAAGGCCGGATCGTCGATCGCCGCCTGGACCACATCGCGCGACTGCGCGAGATACTCGATGACCGGCGCGACCGCCGCTCGCTTCATGGATTTGGTTCCTCAGAGGACCGCAGGCACTTGGTCCGCCGCACCGAGGCTGTCAAGCGCGATCTGTGCCCGCGCCGAGCGCGCCGGCGGGGGCCCGGCGCGATTTTCGTGGACAGCACTCGGGCGATTGCCGAGATTGCGGAGGATTGACAGATGCCCGCGGCAGCGCCGCGATCGGGATCGGTGCGAGCCGGCGACAGCGCCCCGCCAAATGCACATTCACCAGCAAGCGGCAATCTTGGCCCCCGGAATGATCGTGTCCGGCGCCACGGCCCCCGTCCGGCTCCGCCTCGGCGGGCTCCCGCTGGCGCCGGCTGCCGTCGCGGCGCTGTTCCCCGATTTTCGGGTCGAGCCCGGTTCCGCGGCCGTAGCGGAGGTGCCGTTCGCGTCCTTGGGCGAGGGGCTGTTGCGGGCCCCGCCGCATACCCGTGGCGCGGCCGGTTGCCTCAGCGCGGTGGCATTGGCGGTGACGGGCTCGCCATCCCCGGCCGATCGCCTCGACCCCGCCCTCGTATTGGCGGAGCGCGGTTGGGAAAGCCCGGACCTGATGCAGCGGGCGCAGGCGGCCCGGCATGCGTTGGTGGCGCACCGGGCTGCGGGCGCGTGGTGGCTTGCCGGCGAAGAGGCGCTGCCACCCGACGGTGAATACACGCTCGTCCTCTGGGCCGAGCCGCCGGTTCCGGGCAGTGGCACCGCTTCGGCCGAGGACGTCCTGGCCGCGATGCTCGATGCCGCTTTGGCCGAGAACCCGCCGGAGCGGATCGTGGTCCTCGCCCCCAACCGCACCAAGCCTCATCATTCAGCGGCAAAACTGGCCGCGGCGGCGAGCCGCGGCGCGCACGTGATATCGGCCGTCGAGCCTTGGGCCGCGATCGAGCGCGCCACCCAGGTTTACAGCGCTGGCGGCGAGATCGGCTTTCTCGCGTTGCTGGCCGGGCGTCCCGTCGCCGCCTTCCGCCGCTCATTTTACACCGGCTGGGGTTTGACCCGCGATGCTGCCGGCGTGCCGCAACAGGGCTTCGCCCGCCCCATTGATGAAGTTTTTGCCGCGAATTGTCTGATCGCGACGCGTTACCGCGATCCGTTCCGCAATACACCCGCGTCATTCGAGGACACATTGGCTCTGCTTGCCGAATGGCGCCGCGTCGAGATCGCCAATCGACAAGTCGCCGTGTGCGTCGGCATGTCGTTCTGGAAGCGCCGCCGGGTCGCCGATTTTCTGCGCTCGGCCGCCGGGACACCGGTGTTTCGCCGCACCGCCGCCGATGCGGTCGCCGCAGCGCGCCGCCCCGCGAAAACGGAGCCGCGGGCGATTGCGGTGTGGGCCTCGCGCATGCCGTCGGGCCTCGCTGAAATGGCCGGCCGGCATCGCCTGCCGCTGATCCGGGTCGAAGACGGTTTCGTCCGGTCGGTCGGCCTCGGCGCCGATTTTCTGCCGCCGGCCTCGCTCGTCTTCGATGCCGGAGGCATGTATTACGATCCCCGCTCGCGCAGCGATCTTGAGGTGCTGCTCGGGGAAGCGGAATTTCCGCCGGCGCTGATCGAGCGGGCGCGGCGCCTGACTGCGCAGCTGGTCGCCCGCGGCGTCACTCTCTCGGTGCTGTTTGGCGGCGGCGAGACCCGCACCAACCTCGCTCTGCTCGAGCGGGTCCGGGCGGCCAATCCCGACGCCTTCATCCTCTACAAGCCGCATCCCGATGTCGCCGCCGGTCATCGCAAAGGTGCCGTTCCGGAGGCGCTGGCCCGGCGCTTTGCCGACGCAATCGTGCAGGATGCGTCGACCGCGGCCTTGCTCTCTTGCATCGACGAGTTGCACACGATGACTTCGCTCGCCGGCTTCGAGGCCCTGTTGCGGCATCGCCAAGTGACCGTCTACGGCCGGCCGTTTTACGCCGGCTGGGGGCTGACCGCCGATATGTTGGCGATCGATCGCGGCCGCCGGCTCAGCCTCGACGAACTGGTCGCCGGCGCGCTGATCCTCTACCCGCGTTATCTCGACCCGGTAACGCGGCTGCCCTGCGGCCCGGAGGTCATCATCGAGCGCCTCGATCAACCCGAGTTATGGCGGCCCGGAATGCTCGTGCTGGCGCGCCGGCTGCAAGGGGCGCTGGCCCGCCGCTTGTCGGAGATGCGGGCTTCGCTGCTGCCGAGCGGCCTCGCTCGGCAAAAGCTGCGGCAGTGATCTTCGGTTTGGCGTAACGATCCGATGCGGGCGCCGTTTCGCGTCATCGTGATTACCGGCGCGTCGAGCGGGCTCGGCGCCGCGCTGGCGCTGCTCTATGCCGGGCCGGGCGTCGCGATGGGGCTGATCGGCCGCGATCCCGAGCGCCTTGCTGCTAGCGCGGCGGCGTGCCGCACCGCCGGCGCCATGGTCGAGAGCGCGTTGATCGACGTTGCCGACGGATCGATGCTCGCCGCCTGGCTCAGCGATTTCGACGACACCTATCCGGTCGAGCTGCTGATCGCCAACGCTGGGACCTCGGCGGGGCCGGATCCGGACACCCCGGGTGAGCCGCTGGCGATAACCGAGCGTCAGCTCAGCACCAACCTGCTCGGCGCGGTGCACACGATCGCGCCGCTGGTGCCGCGTCTTTGTGCGCGTCGGCGCGGGCGGATCGTCGCGGTTGCGTCGGTCGCCGCGTTCCGGGGATTGCCGTACAGCCCGGGCTATTGCGCGAGCAAGGCGGGGCTGCGCGCTTATGCCGAGGCGTTGCGGCCGCAGCTGATGTCCTATGGGGTCGGCGTGACGGTCGTCTGCCCAGGTTTTTTTTCATCGCCGATGACGGATCGCTGGGAGGGGTCGCGGCCCTTCTTGGTGAGCACCGAGCGCGCCGCGCGGCGGATCAAGCGCGGCATCGACCGCGGCGCGCGGCGCATCCATTTCCCGTGGCCGCTGGTATTGGCGACGCGGATCGCCGATCTCGCGCCCGCGGCGATCAGCGACGCCATCCTGCGCCGCATGCATTTTCACATCCGCTCGCCGTGATCGTGATGGAGCCGCTAGCGCTGCTGCATCTCGGCGCCGGTTTCGCGCTCGCCGCGCTCGCCTGGCTGCTGCCGCGGCACATCGCGGGCGCGCGCTGGACCGGCACCGTTCCGCTGCTCCTCGACGCGGCGCCACTCGCTTTGGGCGTCGCTTTGCTGAGCCTGGCCACCGGTCGGCCGCTGTTTGCCGGGCTGATCGTCCTGGCGCTCGCCGCCGGGTTCGCGCTGGCCGATCACACGATGCGGCAGACCTTGCGCGAGCCGGTAGTGTTCTCCGAGAGCGTCGAGCTGCCGCAGGTCTTCACCCACCCGCATCTTTATCTGCCGTTCGCCGGACCGGGTCTCGTCCTCGGCGGTGCGGCCGCCGCAGTGTCGGTCGCTGCGGCGTTGCTCGTCTTCGAGCCGCCGTTATGGACGCCGCGTCCGGCTCTTGCGCTGATCATCGTGACGCTGCTTGCGATCGCTGCCGGGCTGATCGCGCGCGAGCCGCTGCTCGGCCGGGCGGCCGCTATGGCGCGCCGGCTCAAACCGAGCGGCGAACCATTCGCCGATGCCGTTGCGCTCGGGCCCTTTGCGATGCTGCTCATTCACGCGCTGATCGCCCCCGCCGAGCGGCCGGCGCGGCAATGCGCCTTGGGGGCTCCCAGCGTTGTCGGGCAGCGCCGCGGCGACGCCGCGCCGATCGTGCTCGTCCAGTGCGAGTCGTTTTTCGACGCCCGCCGGCTTGGGCCGCCGATTGGGCGCGACCTGTTGCCGGCCTTTGACGAATGCCGGGCCGCCGCGGCGTTCAGCGGCCGTCTCGAAGTGCCGGGCTGGGGCGCCAATACGATGCGCACCGAATTCGCCGTGCTGACCGGCATTCCCGAAACCGAGCTCGGTTATGACCGGTTCAACCCTTATTACGCGTTGGCGCGCGTGCCGATCGCCTCGCAGGTCTGTCGCTTGCGCGATGCCGGCTATCGCACGATCTGCGTGCACCCGTTCGACCGGCGCTTCTTCCGCCGCGATCTGGCGATGCCGGCGCTCGGCTTCGACACCTTTCTCGACCACAAGGCGCTCGGCGTTTCATGCCGGCCGCCTTACTGCTCTGATCCCGATCTCGCGCACCACGTGCTGCGGCTGCTCGGCGAGGCCGGGCCGCGCAGCTTCATCTTCGTGATTACGATGGGCAATCACGGCCCGTGGCTTGCGAAAGGGCCGCCGATCGATTCCCGGATCGCCCGGCTGTTTGCGACCGAGACAGTGCCCGATGGAACCGCATTGCAACGCTATCTCGACGGGCTGCGCCGCTCCGACGAAATGCTGGCCGTGCTGATGCCCGGGCTGGAGCAGCGCCGCGACGGTGCGATCCTCGGTTTCTACGGCGATCACCTGCCGAGCCTGTCGCAGGCCTTTGCGCATTTCGGCTTTGTCGAGCCGCACAGCGATTATGTGGTGTGGCCGCAAGGTGCGGCGGCGCCGCTGCGCCGCGACCTGCCAGCTCATCAGCTCGGCCGCATGATCGTCGATCAGGCGCTCGGCCCACATTCAGGAATTGCGGCTGACGAAATGATGCGCGCGTTGGCGACGCCGAGTTAGGGCTGGCGCTCGACCGGCTCCCATTTGTCGGTGAATTCGGCCATTCGCTCGAAGCTGTCGGCCAGCTCGAACAGATCCCGCCGGACATCCGAAAACTGCGTCTGCCGCGCCAGGCGTCTCAGCGAATCCGCGATCTCGCGGTAATGCTCGCTTCTTGACGAATGGTCGCCGCTGGTCATGCCGGCCGGGCACCCAAAGTTTCTGTCATCCTCCCAACATTGGTTTACACGGATACGTTCCGCGGCATCACTCTCGCGTGAGTACCCCGTCGCCGGTGCTGCTTAATCGTGGTTGCCGCGTGCTGCGGAGGCGGTTTCGAGCTCGGCGAGATGCGCCGCCGTGTTGATGATCGCGGTGTGCGAGAAGGCCTGGGGAAAATTGCCGAGCAGACGCTTGGCGACCGGGTCGTATTCCTCCGACAACAGGCCGAGATCGTTGCGCAAATCGAGCAGCCGCTCGAACAAGGCGCACGCCTCGTCGTGCCGCCCAATGCGTGCCAGGGTGTTCGCCATCCAGAAGCTGCACGCCAGGAAGACGCCCTCGCCGGGCGGCAGCCCGTCGGCGCCCGGCCGGCTCGGGTAGCGGCAGACAAAGCCGTCCTGCAGAAGCTCGCGCTCGATTGCCGCGACGGTACCGTGCACCCGCGGATCCTCGGGGGGCAGAAAACCGAGCTGCGGAATCAGCAACAGCGAGGCGTCGAGGTCCTGCGCGCCATAATACTGGACAAAGGTATTGCGCTCGCGGTCATAGGCCTTGTCGAAGATCTGCGCCGCGATCTTGGCGCGCAGTTTTTCCCAACGGGCGCGTGGGCCCTTGAGACCGAATTTCTCGACCCCCTTGATTGCCCGGTCGAACGCGACCCAGGTCATGATTTTGGAAAACGTGAAATGCCGTGGCTCGCAGCGCGACTCCCACATGCCCTGATCCGGCTGCTGCCAGATCGTCTCGAGGTATTCGAGCAGCTTGAGCGTGAAATCCCAGGCGTACGGGTTGCTCTCGAGACCGTAGAGCCGGCAGGTGTAAAGCGCATCGACCAGCTCGCCGTAGACATCGAGCTGCAGCTGTTGGTGCGCTGCGTTGCCGATCCGCACCGGGCAACTGTTTTCATACCCGGGCAGCCACGGGATCTCGTACTCGGTCAGCCGGCGCTCGCCGGCAAGACCGTACATGATCTGCATTTCCGAAGGATGCCCGGCGGCGGCCCGCAGCAGCCACTCGCGCCAGGCGCGCGCCTCGCTGCGGTAGCCCGAGCTCAGCAGTGCGTAAAGCGTCAAGGTCGCGTCGCGGATCCAGCAGTAGCGGTAGTCCCAGTTGCGCACGCTGCCGATCCATTCCGGCAATGACGTCGTCGGCGCTGCGATAATCCCGCCGGTCGGGTGGTAGGTCAGCATCCGTAAGGTAATCAGGGAGCGGACGATCGCCTCGCGCCACTGCCCCTGAAGCGTGCAATGGCCCGCCCAGTCGTGCCATTTGGTTTCGGTCGCGAGCAGCCTTTCATGGGGATCGCGGTAGCGGAACCCGTGATGGTGCGACGGGTACCAGCTCATCGTGAACGGCACGATCTCGCCGGCGGCGACGGTGAACTCGCCGATCGTGGTCATTTCGGGGGTGCCGCGAAGCTCGACGGGGGTGATGAATTGCAGCGCGTTGGGGCCGGCAACGGCGTGCGGACCGCCGAAATGTTGGCGCACCCAGGGAATGCCGCGGCCGTAATCGAAGCGCATGATCAGCTCGGTGCGCATGCGCACGCGGCCTCTGTCGCCTCTGACCAGACGGATCAGATCGACCTGATCCTCGCTCTCGGCCAACGCCATGAAATCGATCAGCGTGACGCAGCCTTCTTCGGTCTCGAACTCGGTCTCGAGAATCCCGGTTTCGCCGCGGTACCGCCGCGAGCGCTGCGCCACCGGCCCGGCGGGCTCTATCAGCCAGCGACCGTGCTTGGGCTCGCCCAGAAGGGCCGCGAACACCGATTCGGAATCGAACCGCGGCAGGCACAACCAATCGATCGACCCATCGCGCGACACCAGCGCGGCGGCATAGGTGTTGCCGATGATGCCGTAATCCTCGATGCGAACGCTCATCGCGAACCGGTTTTAAGCGATGTCGGCAGTCCGCCCTTCTTCTTGGGGTCCCATTCCTTGCGGATCTGCTCTTCGACCGAGAGACCGGTATCGGTGGTCGGGCTTTGCACCGTCGCGCCGATTGAATCCGCCTCGCCGACCGGCTCATCGGCGACATAGTGCGGCCCCGGCTTGGCGTCCGGTCCCGGCTTGGTGTCCGGCCTCGGCTTGGTGTCCGGCCCCGACTTGGCGTCTACCTTCCGCGCCGCGCGGGGCGGTTTTGGCCGCATCTTCGCCCGCATCGTGCTCTCCACTCGCGAATGTCCCTGTTTAATAACAAGACCTTGAGCGGGATCGTTCGCCCGGCCGGGCCCGCTCGGCGAGCCAGTGGGTCCGCCTATCGGCCGGTCAGCAGCTGATCGATCAATCCCTCGAGCGTCGGCGCGAGCCGGGCATACCCTTGTGCGCTGAAGTGCAGCCGGTCGGGCGAGATCTGCGGCGACAGCTTTCCGTTCGGTTCCAGCAGCAGCCTGCCGAGATCGGCATAGCGGACCCGGATGGCATCGCCGCAGGTGCTGATCAGCGCGTTGACCGCCGCGATCTCGTGCCGCTGCAGGATGTGCGGCACATCCTCGCGCGGCCACAACCCAAGCAGCAGGATGTCCGCTCTCGGGACCCGCTGGCGCAATTTCAACAGGTTGGCTCGGATTCCTTCGGCCACCATCTCAGGTGATCGGTCATGGGTCAGATCGTTGGTGCCGATCAGCAACACCACCGCTTGCGGCGGCGGGCCGTCGAGATGCCCGTGATCCAAACGCCATCGCAGATGATCGGTGCGGTCGCCGCTGATCCCGGCATTGAGCACGCCGCGCGCCGCCATGTGCTCGCGCCACACATCTTGGTCGAAAAGCTCGGTCAACGAATCGCCGAAAAACAGCACCCGGTAAGGTTGGGTCTTGACGGCCGCGTTGATCTGCTCGAACCGCGCCCGCGCATGCCCATTTTCGCGCGGCACGGGTGCCGTCAGCGCTTCCTGGATAAACGGTCCGCACCGCATCAGCGACTGCGCCGCGCCGGGCATGGGTGCGCACGACAAGGACAGCGTCAACAGACCGGCAAGAGCGATCCCGGTTGCGGTCTTCATCCGCGGCAATCTCTGATCTGGCTGAAGGATTCTGGCGAGTAGTGCGAGGCTAAAGTGGCCGGCACCGGGCCGCAAGCGGAGCGCCCGGCTTGTCTCCCGACGCAGGAAGGGAACCCCGCGACGGCACGCTCGATTTCCGCTATTTCTAGCGCCATGAACGACAGGATTACGCCTCCTGCGGGCGTCGCGCCGGAGCAGCTCACCGCTTCGGTGCAGGCGTTGACGCTGCCGAAGGGTTTGTACACGTTTTCGCTACGATCGGCCGATCCGGAGCGGGTCGGAGAACTGGGCGGCTTGATGCTGCCGGCCTTGCATGTCGGTCTCGGTCCAAGCGTCCCGGCGGACGCGGTCGAATTCCTGTCCGGACGCGACGATGGCGGGCACTGGCTGTACGCGGCCGGCGATATGCTGGTCGCCAAGGTTGTCGATCGCCCGGTGACGTTGTTGCTGACCTCGGTGCGCGGCGCTGCAGAACGGCCGCTCGATATTGAAGTCGAGCGGCTCGATGCGCGGTCCGAGCCGCGTGCCGGCGGCGAGGCGGTCGGGCAGCGCGAGCCCGTTAGCCCGGACCAGCCGGCGCCGCAAGCCGCGCCGGCGGATGACGCCGAGGCGGCGGTGCGGCTCCAGATCTCGGCGCATATCAGCAACCGCGGCGATGTCGTGTTTATCGACACCGATTGGATCGGCCGCTTGGGAAACGGCATGTCGATCGAGGCCTTCTCGGTGGTCCCGCTCGACCGTATCGCGGCCTCCGACATCGAGTACAAGGGCCTGACCCGCGCCGGGTTTGAAAGCCCGTGGCTCAGTAATGGCGAAGCGTGCGGCACCCGCGGCATGGGGATACCGCTGGTCGGGTTTGCGGTGCGCCCGAAACCCGATGCCGCCACTTTGGGGTACGATTGCGTTTATCGCGGCTATTTTCGCTCGGGTGCGATCAGCGAACCGGCTGATAATGGCGAGCTGTGCCGGTCAGACGTGGCCGACGATCCGCTCGAAGGTATCGAGCTGCGCATCCTGCCGGCGCGCACCGCAGCCGCCGCCGCCTCCGGGAACGAATCCGCGCCGCTCCGCGCCGGTTCCGGCAACCGCTAGAGCCGGTCAACCGGAGCGAGGTCTAGCGCGATATGAAGGAAGCGGCCGAGGAGCCGACGCAGACCCGGCGCAAATTGCTGGTCAATTTAGGCAGCGGTCCCAAAACTCAGTCGCGGCTGCCGGCGATGTTCGCCGATTGGCGCGAGTTTCGCGTCGATGTCGATCCGGGTGCGGTGCCGGACCTGGTCGCCGATATCACCGATCTGTCGGCTATCAAGAGCGGCACGGTCGACGCTGTCTGGTCGGCCCACTGCATCGAGCATCTTTATCTTCACCAGGTGGGAAAGGCACTGACAGAGGTCCACCGCATCCTTGCCGATGACGGGTTCCTCTGTCTGATCGTCCCCGATCTGCAAGCGATCGCGAGCTACCTCGTCAATGATCGCCTGCTCGATATCATCTACCAATCACCGGCCGGCCCTGTCACCGCGCATGACGTGATCTTCGGCTTTGGCGGCGCTCTGGCGCGGGGTCACATGAACATGGCGCATCATTGTGGCTTCACCGCGGGCGTGATGCTGGAGAAATTGAAGGAGGTCCAATTCGCCGAGATCGTTCTGCGCCGCCGTTCGAACCTCGAACTCGCGGCGCTCGCCTGCAAGCGCGCTTCGGCGGGTGCCGCACAGCGGGAGGCATTGCTCGCCGCGCTGGAGCTGTGATCGGCAATTGTGATCGGCAATTGTG